>JAEOTY010000088.1 GCA_016839625.1 Candidatus Hodarchaeota archaeon | reverse complement strand
TGAAATGTCCCTCTTGGGCGGAAGAATTCCACCGTGAACAAATCTATCAAGAAGTGGGGGTAACTTCTTGAGAAGAGGTGAAAGGACATTTTTTTATAGGAGGTGATTTAAAGCGCAACTCGAGTAATTATGAATAATAAACAAAAACTAGAATAATTTTGTCTGAAACAATATTCTTTAAAAAATCAATCAATAATGCTAAATATGATTAAAATGAGGTCAAGAGTCGTTTCATTTGGATATTGCATTTATATTATAATTATAAGTCTCGTTTTTAACAACTTATCCATAAATTGTTGTTCAGTAACAGGAGAAGCTTCAGGGGCGAGTTATTCGACAATCTCTATTTCTGAAGCACAAGATTTAATTTCCAACATTTCTGAGCTGTTTATTCTTGATGTACGAACGGATAGTGAGTTTGAAGCAGGACATATCATAGGAGCCAATCTAATTCCTGATAACGAAATCATGAATCGTCAAGATGAACTCCCAGATAATAAATCTCGCCCCATTCTTGTTTATTGCAGATCTGGTTTTCGTTCTGCTAGTGCCAGTAATAAACTTGTCTCATTAGCTTATACAGAGGTTTATAATATGGCTAAAGGCTTTGATGCATGGAAGAATGCTGGATATCCTTATGAAATTGTCACTTTTGTAAATCCCTCAACAATTTCAGCTAATACAACAGTCTCAAATACAACAGTCTCAAAAACTGATCAAAATTCAACCTTTCTCTTAATTATTACATCAAACTCACCCCTTACATCAATTACTACCGCTTTTGATATGGTTTTAATTCTCTTATCATTGAGTTTATTTGTCTTAAAAGGTCGTTGTACTTTGTTTTGGAGAAGAAAATAATTGCCACGACCCCAATTTGGTAACCCTCCCTCCAAGGAGGCTTTCTTCATGAGATCTCGGCAAGGAGGTATTTTACTTCATCCGATCAGCTTACCTGGGCCTTTTGGAATTGGTGATCTGGGGCCTGAATTATTCCGGTTCATTGATTTCTTGCATTCAAATCGACAGCAACTATGGCAAATCTTGCCACTTGGCCCTACAGGTTATGGCAACTCCCCCTATCAGTCGTTCTCCTCCTTTGCAGGGAATCCATTATTGATTAGTCCTGACAAGCTTATAGATATTGGATTATTGTCACCGGAAAACATTAGTATCCCCAAGTTTACATCAAATATTGATTATTCGAAAGTTATCGATTTTAAAATGGACTTATTGCTTCAAGCATTTACAAATTATTCCAACAAAAGCTTTTCGTCGTTAAAAAAACGTTTTAAAGGATTTTTAGAAACACATCATTATTGGTTGGAAGACTACACGATATTTATGACTATTAAAGAAGCCCATGATTTACAAGCATGGAATACATGGGAGGAACCTCTAAAATTACGTAACACTTCAACTTTAGAAACTTGGAAGAAAAATAATCAGAGGGAAATACACTTCCAAAAGTTTATTCAATTCCTCTTCTTTATTCAATGGGATGAAGTTAAGAAATATGCTCATAAAAAGGGCGTGAAGATAATTGGTGACATTCCGATATTTGTCGCGTACGATTCTGCGGATGTCTGGGCCAATTCCCATCTCTTTCACTTAGATAAACTTGGAAATTTAGAATACGTAGCAGGAGTACCTCCAGATTACTTTTCTGAAACAGGACAACGTTGGGGAAATCCAATCTATCGTTGGGATCGTATGATAACAAACGGATTTCATTGGTGGATTCAAAAAATCAAACATTGTTTTTTACTGGTTGACATCCTTAGAATTGATCACTTCAGAGGATTTGAAGCATATTGGCGGATCCCAGCTAGTGAACCTACTGCAATCAATGGAGAGTGGCTGTCAGGTCCACGAATTGAGTTATTCATTGCACTAAAAAAAGCCCTTGGATCTCTACCAATTATTGCTGAGAATTTAGGAATCATTACGCCTGCTGTTGAGGAATTACTCCAGCAAACTGGTTTTCCAGGCATGCGAGTACTGCAATTCGCGTTTGGTGTAGATGAGGAGGAATTTATAGAAAATGAAAACCTTCCTCATAACTTTGTACCTAATACCATCGTTTATACTGGTACTCACGATAATGATACAACTCTAGGATGGTTTGAGACAGCTCCTAAAGAAATTCAAGAGGAAGTCCTGGAGTATCTTAATACTGATGGGGAAGATATAGTCGGTGACATGATTCGGTTAGCTTGGAGTTCTGTTGCAAGAATAAGTATCATACCATTACAAGATCTATTACGGTTGGGGAACGAGGGACGAATGAATTTTCCTGGGACAGAGAGCGGAAATTGGGAGTGGCGCTTCATATGGGATCAACTTTCGAAAGAAAGAGGCGAAGAGATTGATAATTTAAGCAGGATTTACGAGCGATAATCTATTTTTTAAGAAAAAGTTATTTTTTATGGCATTCTTTGATGGTCCATCCAATCAAAGGTTGAAGACTGTTCTGTAATTCCCCTCCCTTTGGAGTCAAGCGATATTCAACACGGGGAGGAATTTCATTGAATTGCTTTCTTAGAAGAATTTTTCCGTCTTCCAAATCATTTAATCGTGACGCTAAAGTCGTATCACTAATTTTTTTGGAGTTGATGTTATTAATTCTTTTTCTAATCTCTGAGTATCTCAACGGGGTTGAATCTGGGGGAAAAATCATGATAATGAATATCATCCACTTGCTACTAATTAATTTCAAGTATTTAGTAACTGGACTCAGACAAACACCATTAACCCCAATTGGCAAACATCCTTGGGCCATTTCTTGTTGAATCTCCAATACTTAGAATCACCACAGTAACTAACAAAGTGTTTAGTGAACAATTTATTAAGCTTTACTTTTTGGTGTTAATCCAGAAAAAAAAGTTGTTAAAAAATCGGTAAAAGTGAGAAAAAATGTCAGAAAAAAAAGATTGTTCCTGTGGGAAGCATGAAAAGGGTCATCATGAAGAGATGAGTCAATCAGAAAAAATAAAACACCTCAATGAATGTCTTGGGGACATCATTGAGAGGCTTGAGTGCATCAAAGAAATGGCAGCGAAACTATCATCAAATTAGAAAGTGAGTGAGGGTATCTTTTTTTATATCACGAAAGAAATCGTAACTAAATCTCCTAGGACAAGTTGATTATAATGGATACTGTGATTGAAGTTAAAGATTTATCCAAGCACTTTCACGGTCCTAAAAGCACTAAAGCACAAAAATTATCTTTAAATAAACAAAAAAGTTACAAACAGAAAGCCATCAAAGGAAACGTTATACGAGCTGTCGATAATGTAAGTTTTCATGTTGAAAAAGGAGAAATTTTCGGTTTACTTGGACCAAATGGTGCTGGAAAGACAACAACAATACGAATGTTAACAGGAGTGTTAGAACCAACAGCAGGGAAGATCGCTATATTGGGGAGAGATTTCTTGAAAAATAAAATTATGATCCAGCAACTAATCGGTAATGTACCAGAAATGGCAAATGCTTACTTGGATCTGACAGGACTCCAAAACCTAGAGTTGATGGGTGAACTTTATGGTGTAAAGAAGACAGAACGTAGTCAACGAGCCGAATATCTGCTAAAAAAGTTTGAAATTTTTGATAATCGTAATCTTAAAGCAAAAAAATATTCTAAAGGAATGAAGCAACGATTATTATTGTGTATGGCCTTAATGAGTAAACCGAAAGTGCTTTTTCTAGATGAACCAACTTCAGGTTTGGATGTACAAAGTAGTATTATTATTAAAAATCTAATAAGAGAATATAACAAAACAGGTATGACAATAGTTCTAACAACGCACAATATGGATGTTGCAAATGAGTTATGTGACAGAATAGGAATTATAAATAAAGGTAAACTTGTAGGATTAGATACACCAGAAAATATGCTAAGATTAAAGCGAGAATATCTAGCTCTTGATGTTTGCTTCGAAAATAAAGATATTAATAACAAAGAAATGTCAAATTTACCATATGTCAAGAAGATATCTAAAATTGGAAAAAATTATCGAATTATTGTTAGTAGCCTTAATGATGGTCTTCGTGATATTGTAGATTATGCAAAATCAAATGATTTGAAGATTGATAAAATTAACACATATGAACCGCATCTACAGGATGTTTTTCTACAAATTATTAATGAAGGAGGAGTATAAAGTGCAAGAAGTAACTTTAGATAATCCAACATCCCTCACTACTCAATTAAAGCGATCTTTTGCTATTATGAAGAAAGATCTTAGGATTTACTATAATAAAGGGCCTGTGGTCATTCAGGGAATACTTTTTCCAGTAATGCTATTTTTTGCATTTACTGTCGGCAGAAATATAGCGCCAGTTTATATTATCTCTGGTCTTATGGCCATGGTACTCTTTCTGACTTCAACTTCTATCGGTCCAGTAGTATTTCCATGGGAAACAAGGCAAATGACTCTTGAAAGATTAATAACGTGTCCAATTTCAATAAAAACTATTTTAGTAGGGAATTTGTGGAGTTCACTTGTCTTTGGCTGTGTTTTTTCAACCATCCCTTTAATTCTAGGAGTTATTTTATTTTTTGAGATCCAAATGAATTTTCTCTTAATTGCCTTAGGAATTATCATTGCTGCGCTAGCATTCTCTAGTTTTTCATTAATTCTTTCAGTACCTCCAACGGATATGCCTGCTAATACAATGATTTTAACTATTTTCGTTAAATTTCCAATAATATTCATAAGTCCTCTGTTTATGCCAGTTTCTTTCGCTCCACTTGCAGTGATTTCCCCACTCACATATTTCATTGATATAATTAATATTGGTCTTGGAACTGAAAGCTCATTTGGGTCTTTCGGATTTTTCTTAGACTTTGGTATATTATTGCTATTTGCTCTCTTGTCTCTATTTGCAGCGTTTTTTTTACATGAAAAAACCATAACAAAAAGATTCTCTTAAATTTAATTCCTTCGTTCCCCACTGTATTAGAATAGTTCAAGGAGATAATACTTGGTGAGTACCACCCCGATAATAACAGCTTCAGGAAAAATAACAAGTGAGATCTATCATTTGGATATTAAGCAATATAACATGCCACGATCTTGCTCGATATTTTTATTAATGACACCAGAATCGGTTGTTATAATGGATGTGGGGACTTCAGATGATGTGAATTCCATTCTTGAATTCATGAAGAACATCAATCTCCCATTAAAGAAGGTCAAGTATCTAGTTCCGTCTCATCATCACTTTGACCATTTTGGAGGAGGATGGAAATTGTGGGAAACCATTCGTAAAAATAATCCCGAAATAAAAATTCTGACGACTGAGAAAACTAAAAGATTATTACAAGATCCAAATGATCATATTAATCGAGCAAAAAGAACTTTCGGTGTTTATGTTGGGATAATGGAACCTGTCCCTGATGAGGCTTATGAGATTGTTGGAACTGATGAACCCATTCAGATCCCTGGATTTGAGAAAGGATTTAAATTGATAGCAACACCTGGACACACATCTGATCATGTCTGTCCTACTGTGTTCAATGATGATATAACTGAATTTGTATATCTAAGCGAATGTGCTGGTGGGTTACTACATTCACAAAAACTCATTACACTCCCAAGCTCTATGCCACCTGAATTCGATTTCAATACTTACATACAAAGTCTCCAGAAAATAATTGACTTAAAACCTCTTAATACTGGATATGCGCACGCGGGAGTAGTGAGAGGTCAAGACGGGGTAATGCAAGCTTTGAAAGAGAATATAGAATATTCTTTTTACTTCCGAGACTTTGTAAAAAGCAATTTTTTGAAACAAGGGGAAACGAGATACGTAGTAGAGCAGTTTATTAAACGAGAAATGGAAAAGAGAAGTGATATTCCTTATAACGAATTATATACAAATTATGTTGTCGCAGTAGTATATGGTCAATTAATCGATTTAGGGCTTAAAGAACCAAAATAGTATGGTTGTTGTTAAAAATTTCTATTGGAAATCTTTCTGCTTAGTTCTATGGTTTTTGGGTTTTTTAGTTCTGTAAAAAACCGATAATGATTCAATCTACAATTTGCCGTAACGATAAAATATTTATTCTCATTCCCTGTAATCTAATTGTCATCTAGCTTGTGTTGGTTTTATAGAGAGAGATGTTTTTTTAATTTTTTTCTCTATTTTCTGATTAAATTTGTTTATTCTGAGATTAATTTCCTTTAAGGAGGTTATGATCATATCTAAGTCTGACAAGGATAGTACTGATGAGAAAAAGTCTAGGAAAACTCAAAATCTAGATGAAAAAATCTCCCAAATTATTCCTGCTCTAGAGAAAAGTGTTGCACAAGTAATTGAGTCAATAGCAGATATTACAGACTCTGCTTCACAAAAAAATCTTGAGGGTGTTCACAAAAAAATTGAATTAGTAAAAGAGAATATTAAGCAGGATTTGATCCACGATTTGAAACAAGACATTACTCAAAGCATAAAAGGAGATTTAGAAGGTTTAGATGACGTTTTCTCTCACGTGAATAAAATTTTTGGCGATAAAATTTGGATTGATGAAATAGATAAAACAATTGAAAGAGAAATGGATTTATTGCAAAAGAAAATTAAGGAAGTAGGACAAGAACTAGAAGAAAATGCGATCGAAGGAGAAGCAGCAAAATCAGTATTAATAGCTTTACGAAAAGTAGGTCAAAACGCCCGCAAAGAAAGATCATTTGATAAAGCGATAGAAATTCTGGAAAACACTGGCACAAAGCTTTTGCCTGCACTAGAAATACATTTACATGATAAAGATAAGAAAGACATGAAGTTCTCCTTATTAGAAGAGCTACAAAAAGCTTTTTTCCTTAAGGGGAAGATAGATGAAGCTATCCAAGTAATTGATACATGTTGTATCCAACCAGATTATTATGAAAGTAAGGAGTACATTAAATCTCAGATAAAAAAAAGTCATCTATTAGCACAAAAAGGAGAATTTAATCAAGCAATTAAGATTCTCAAAGACACTCTTGAATATGAGAAAGGATTACCTGAGCATGAGAAAAAGGTAACGAATTCTGCGGAAATAAAGAGGACTTTGGGTATTGCTTATAGAGGACAGGGTGCATATCAGAAGGCTATCAAGTGGTTCAAAGAATCTCAAGAAGAGTTTCTAAAAGCGGAAGATGAGATGGGTTTTCATAATGCTCTTTGGGGAATTGGAATTCTCAGATATTTGAGAGGAGAATGGGAAAAAGCTATTAATATATGGGAAAGGTTGTTAAGATTCTTTGAAAAACAACAGGATTCTCCAGTTGAAGATAAAAAACCTATTTCGGTTTTACGTATCAAAGTTCTCATAGATTATTCTCGAACACTTCAGCTATGTGATAAATTTCAAGAAGCTGAGGAGAAGCTTAATCAAGCATTAAGGCTTGTACAACAATCAGATTATGAAAACGCTGACTGGTACCAAGCATATCTACATCTATTATTCAGCGAGTTGTTCTTTCAACAAAATGAGATTGAAAAAGCATTTCAAGAGATCACGGAAGTCAGACGGCTAAATGATCTTCTAGAAGCGGATCCTCTTCATGAATTAAAAATTCTAAAGACAGAAATTAATATATTATTAGCATTAGATAAGACAGAAGAGGCAAGGACAAAACTAGTAGATCAATTTGATAAGTTAAAGTCCAATTGGGACCAGGTGACATATTACAGATTACTGGGCCTAATTGAAAAGCATGATTTGAATTTTGGGTTAGCTAAAAATGCATTCAAATCATGTCTTGAGAAAACCAAAGAAATTGGCACTTCAGCTTTTTCTGATGAATTATTATACATTGAACTCCTTCTTGAAATGTCTAGAACAGGAAATCAAAAAGCATTTGAAGAAGCCGAGTCTCTTTTAATGGAATTAGAAAGTAAAATCTCGGATAAGAAATTACCTGCATTTATGCTAGAATGTAATTTATTAAAAGCGCACCTTGCACGTATCCATTCTAATTATGATAAAGCTTACCAGATGTTTTCGGACATCGTGAGAGAAGCAGATTCTCATCGTCTTTTTAGGCAGAAAGATAAAGCATTAGAAGGAATGAACTTAATCGAGCATGAAGGACAGCAACTACGTGCAACTAAAGAAATGTCCGTCTATCGCTATTTAGATGATGCTCGGAGGATTCTTGAAGAAAACTCATAAAGCCCCAATTAAGTCAATTTACTGCAAATATCCTTGAAACTTTCTTGATGCAAATTATTACTACAAGTAGTAATCTGTTTTCCAATTCCAAGATAAGTATGTTTAAAATCTCTAATTTATCAGTGATAAATTGCAAGATTATTAAGAATCAGTCCGTATTCATTGTCTATTGTAAGAGAAACATCGTTATACTTGAAGAGAGGATTGGAAATGGAAATACCCGCCATCGAAGTGCTTGATATCCATAAAACTTACGGAAAAGGTGAATCAGCAGTTGAGGCTGTCAGAGGAATTTCTTTAACTATCTATAAGGGCGAATTATTCGGTTTCCTCGGGCCAAACGGCGCAGGAAAGACAACTAGTTTACGAATAATGGTTGGTTTGCTAGAACAGAGTAGGGGAGACGTTCAAATTTTAGGTATGACTCCTAAAGACCGACACACTAGGAAAGAATTGAAGAGTAAAATCGGGATCATTCCCCAAGATATCTCAATATATGAAGATCTGACTGTAGAAGAGAACATGTGGTTTATGGCTAATGCCTATAAGCTCTCAAAAGATTTTGCAGAAAGACGCATTAACGAATTAATCAAGAAAATTGGTCTCGAAGAAAAACGTAAATCACTTGCACGGACATTATCAGGAGGCCAACAAAGACGTTTAAACCTAATTATGGGGATAATTCACGATCCAGTTGTTATTTTATGTGATGAACCGACACCTGGCCTTGATCCGCAATCTAGAGTGGCTGTGTGGAAATTTGTTCTTAACCTAGTGAAAAAGGAAGGAAAAACAGTTGTTTTAACGACACATTTCATGGAAGAGGCCGATCGATTAACTGATCGGGTAGCAATTATCGACCACGGAAAAGTACTTGTCTTGGACACCCCTGACAAACTGAAAGCATCAATAGGTGAAGGTGATCTTGTAGAAATTCAGATCAATGATAATGATAAATTAGAGGCAGCTAAAGAAGCACTTTCGAATTTTAAAGGTGTTCAGGAAGTCAATATCACGACGAATCTATTAACTGTCCGTTGTCTTGATGTTATTGCTAGAATGGCTGCACTACTAAATGTGATTGAAGATCTTGGTGTTGAAATTGAGCATTTAGGAATACGGAACACAACATTGGAAGATGTATTCATTAATTTGACAGGAAGAACGTTAAGAGATTAAAGGGTATGAATGATGAATTTACCAACATTCTTAGCGGTTACTCAACGGATATGGAGGGAAATGAAACGAAATCGTTTCACCCTTGTCATCTTATTGTTTCTGCCAGGATTCATGATTTTTGTATTTTTCTTTGCATTTTCAGGTGTTAGAACAGCAGGGGCAGCAACGTACGGGATTGCTGTTATAAATAATGACGAAGGCCTAGCTGAAGAAATAAAGCAAGTATTACGTTATGACTCTAATAGTACAGGACTGACAGAAGAAACAATCGAAAATGGATTCGCAGCAGATTTAATAGAAATAATGAATACATCAACTTATCCTGGAGAGGATGAAATACCGATTTTTAATGTTCAATTAATGCAAAATGAAGAAGATGCGAAGAAGCTAATTGAAGATCGTGATATTGATGGATTAGTAGTTTTTCCAGAAGAATTTTCAAATGCAACAATGGCAGCGGTAAATAATGCCCATTATATGCAAAATAAGATGTATATCCATGATTTAATAAATAAATCAATATTCGAAGGATCTGGAGGATTCTTACAATATACTGGGCCACCATTTCCAACTAGAGATAACGCAACAGTAGAAATTATAGGTGATAATGGGTTCTTAAATTATCAAATTGTTGAAATGATTGTCACCTTATTTCTCAATGAGTATACAGAGGAAGTATCGTCTTTAAATTATCCAGTGGAGATTACTATTGATATCGATGCAATAAATGTACGGGATTACTCTGTTTATGATACAATTGTGCCTGGAATGATCATATTTGGAATTTTATCCCAAGCAGGAATTATATCTGCGTTCTTATCCAGTGAATTACAGACCCCTAATCGAACTATCTCACGCTTACGACTTTCATTGATTCAACCTTGGGAATATATCATAGGTGCTAGTGTTCTACAGCTCTTAATTTCACCGATACAAATAGCTGTGTTAATGGGAATGTCTTTCATTCTTGGGTTCCAACCAGAAGGTGATATTCTCCAAGGATTTGTCATTTGTTGGCTTATTACACTCTTTGCTCTTGGAATCACATTTGTAGCTGGAGCTATCTTCACATCACCAGATGCAGCTGGTATGTCTATTGGTTTTGGTGTAACGCCCTTAGCTTTTGCCTCGGGAGCATTTATGGATGTCCCAAAAATAACTTTAATCCCCAATATCTTTCCTACAGCTACAGGGGCATTAAGAGACTTCACGATCTGGGATTTTCTTCCTTCAACACACGCTATCAATGCTTTACGTTCAATTTTGCTTTATAATTTTAGCCTCGTTGATGTAATCGCTGAAATTGTTCTCATAGTGATACTAAGTGGAATGTTATTAGTATTAAGCATTGCAGCATATTCAAAACGTCGATTTACAGGTGATATTTAGAAAAGAGGAGAGTAAAATGAAAGTAGCTTTGAAAGTATTTACAAGGAGTATTAAGCAAGTTTTACGCTCTCCAGCTCAACTAGCTCTTATTATTGCTTTTCCAATGGTTTTTGTTGCATCATTTGCATTTATTTTTGGTGGTGGGGCGGAATTCTTAGGTACAACCTCCTTAGAGATAGGTGTTATGAACAATGATCAAATTGAACCAGCTTGGAAGAGTGAGTTTGGAACATATGTAGGACCAGATACAGATGACATTTTTGAGAAAGGATTTGGAAGTTATTTCATTGATAGTTTAGGAGGTTTAACATCTATCAATATCACAGAACCACCTTTAAGAGTACACGATTATACTTCCTTAGATAAAGCTACAGATGATATTAAATCACGTAAAATAGTCTTATGTATAATAATCCCTGAAGATTTCTCGCACAGTGTTCTTTCAGGCATTAATTATAAAATAAATTTAACTGAAGGTTCACCAGTTGATTCAACTCTTACCAACATTAATGCATCTGTTGGAATTAGAGGTGATAGCGGGTACCAAACCTATCAACAACTGCAAACAGAGATTTCAGATGCATTACAACGATTTACTAGTCATTTTTATGGCATTGCCCTCATAGGGGGGCAGTTCTCTATCCAGACTGAGGATATAACAAGTGTAGCATTCACTCCTTTTGATTATTATATCCCAGGCTTTTTAATATTTGGAGTTATCCTTGGTTCAGCAAGTATTGGATTCATAGTAGGCACAGAACGAGCTCATGGAACTCTTGATAGGTTAAGAATAAGTAGAATAAGTCCAATAGAATACTTGACTGGACTATCAGTCAGTCAAATACTTGTCCTAAGTTGCCAAGTTGCTATTATGTTGATAGCAGGTTACATTTTTGGATTTCGTGGCAAAGGAAACCCTATTTACTCCTTTTTCTTTGGTGTATTAGCTACTATCCCTGCTATTGGATTAGGTTTAATCATTGCAGCAATCGATAAGACAGGGGAAAACGCGTCGGGTATTTCAGCAGTTCTATCTGCGCCTGTAGGTTTTCTTTCAGGCGCTTTTCTACCTTTACCTGATGTAGTATTATTACCTGATTTTCTTCCAACAGGTACAGGAGAGACTCGAGCACTCCAGCTCTGGGATCTGAATCCTTTTTCTCAAGTGGTAAGAGCTCAGAGCTTGATTCTCTTATATCAATATGATATCTCTCAACTTCTAACCGAAATCATCATATTCTTCATTGGTGCAATTCTGATATTCTCAATAGGTGCTTTACTCTTTGTTTTAAGAATTTTCAAGGATTGATTCAATCCAAGAAATTTATCAAGGTAATTGGAGCCATTTCAAGAAGTTGAGGTTGCAATGCTATTTTTATGATATTTTCACTGAGTTTTCAAGAGAAATAGCAAATATTTCAGAATATTGTCCTTGAGCTGTAATTTCAAATCGGGATGATAGAATGGTCAGAAGTGAAGATAGACTCAATAGTATAAAATATCCATTCATTATTAATATTTCATGTTAAAGTACTTGTTTCTAATATCATCTTAATTTAATATCTATGTCTATTTATAATTAAGTAATGACTTGAAAATGGTTGCTGGATACAAAATTTGAGAGAAAGATTTTTAATACGATTAGAGTCGGATTGTACACTTTGTATTGGTAGTTTTTAGGAATTTCATAATACGACAAAAATCTCTATTGGCTACTGATATTTTGTTTATTATTCACACAAATGAATTAAGCTCAATATAACAAAGAATGCAACTAAATTTTCACTGTGACTATCTTTGGTACATAAGATATCTCAAATGAATTGTGGATAATAAACCAAGCAAATGGTGATATATTTATGAAGAAAAAATTATTTTCAATCATAGCAATACTTGTATTGCTAGTTACAATGCTTCCAATGGGTGTTCAGGCAGCAACACCACCCTTGTCATCAGAACCAATCAGTATCGCATATAGTGCGCAACCTGTTAGAGCTGAGTGCTGGGGTAGTGCTGGTGGTGATCCGCCTGCAGGTACATTACCATTTAATGTGGACATGACTGATGCTGAAAAGGTAAGTCAAGATGGCGAAGGTATCTATGTGGCGGTACTCGACACAGGGTTGTTGTCTAACTATCTAGACTTCTTCCCCGAAGGCATGGTAGATATCAAAGAAGAGTGGGGAATTGGTTTCACTCACGATGTGTGGTATGATCCAACTGGAGACGGTAACTGGAGTATAGAGTACGTAGATTCTACGGAATACAGGTTCTCATATGGACCAATAAGGAACGATCGTACTTTTACCACATATGACGAAGGATATCCTCTCTGGACATACTACCCACCTCTTGGCATGTGGTTCGATTTCCCATATGGAAGTGGTCATGGGACCCATGTGACGAGTATCATAACAGGTTGGCAACTTGACCGACCCGATGGTCGTTTCTTTGTAAGAGGAGTCGCTCCGAAGGTTACATTGATACCTGTACTTGTCTTGGATGACTGGATTCCGTTTGCAGATGACGGTGAAGGATGGTGGTGGTCAGGAGGTACATCGGAAATGGTAGCTGCTGGCATCCGATACATTGGGGACCTAGCTGAAGAAAAAGATATAAAAATAGTAATCAATTTGAGTCTTGGAGGATATTCTCCATCAGCGCTGGAAGAAGAGGCGATAGACTACGCAATCAGTAAAGGTGTTATCGTCATTGCTTCTGCAGGTAACGAAGGATATGACGGTATGGGTTGGCCTGCTGCATTTCCGCAGGTGATTTCATGTGCCTCAGCAGGTTGGACACAAGAATACTTGAGATACCACACAGGCGATCCAGATCCATGGTACTGGTGGACAGATGATGTACCAGAAAACTTCTGGACTCCAGACCCATTAGGTAATGATTTCCAGGTATACCTATCAGACTTTAGTTCTAGACCAAATGAAGCACTTGGGCAAGAAATATGCCACCTAGACGTCGCTGCTCCCGGGGCAGGGGTAAAAGGACCTTATAAACCCTATGGATCTGCTCAGTGGAATTATTACTCAGTTTGGGGTACAAGTCAAGCAGCTCCACATGTTTCAGGTATAGCTGCTTTAGTTTTGGACAAGTATCCGAAAGTAAATCAATTTGGAATGGAAATGTGTCTTAAAACCGCTGGGTTTTTCAACCGTCTGACAAAATGGCGTGAGAATGAGAGGTCAGCTATTGTCTTTGATATCCTCTCTGGTGGTGCCCTCGTTGAATACACATGGGCCAATATTGATTATGGTACAGGTCTAGTACAAGCTGATACCGCTCTACTGATTGGTAGGTTCATGTTTCGCCGGGGTCGCGGACGCTGGTAAAACATAAGCTACTAACAACCTACTCCCCCCTTTCTTTTTTTTTAACAATGAGCTTTGGTGTAGGATACCACAGGCTCAAAATCAACATTGAAATATTTAGAATAGTCATTTTTGAGATGTCTGAGCTGATATTATAACATTTCCTAAATTATAATACAAACAGAACTCTATAACATTCCCAAAGATTCTCTTAAATTAATTGGGGTGATTTCGGGGAACCTTGGCTGCAATGCAATTTCATATGTGGGAAGTTGTTGATCAGCGTTATACCTGGTTTTATACGGAAGTGGAACTTTTTTAATGAGGCCAACCTCGATTAAATTGTGCTTAAAATTGTCAATTTCGTATTTCCCAAGTTCGTATTGATTGAATAGTTCTTGACGAGTGACAGGTTTATTGTTCATTGTATAATGATCATTGATCACTTTGTACAAATTCACTCCTTTTTTCGCAATTAATTTTCTTCCAAACATTGACTTAATTCTTTTGAGAACTTGGGCTTTATCAAAATAGTGTGTTCTAATCGCAAAAAACTGTTTTCCTAAGTCAGTTGGTTTATATACAGGGACTAAAACGTCATTGTAAGTCTTTTCTAATATTTCGCAATGAAAAGCTCTTCTCCCCAATTTTCTGATACTCTTATTGCTTAAAGGAAGAAAAGTCTTACGAAAAGAGACTGGAGAAGCACGGATATACTCGTTTACATCACTGATGGGAGTTTCTTTTCCGTCTTGGATATAATTATCACAAATGATCTGAATTGCTTGGATTTGCTCAGCACTATTTAGGAAAGTCTCAACCAAAACGACCATTTTAAGCAACAATTGATCAGTTACTTGGTTTAACGTAAAAGACTGTTGAAGTTTGTTTTCAAAACTATAAAACGCGATGACTACCTTTTCTTGATTGATGCGATCATTTTCAACTAGAGAGGCGTGGTCAACAACCTTAATACCTGAAGAAGTTACTTGTTGCATTTCAACTTGACCAATTGGATGCGGTATACCGAGACCAGTTTCTAGTTGTGAAATTCGATTAATTAATTGTTGGTGAAGTTTCACATTGTCAGATGTGATTTTCTGGATGATTTCTTGTTGTTCTGAAATTTTTGATTCTAACTCGTGTACTGCTTTAGATGATGTTCTAGATTTTGTTTCTCGAGGTCTTATCAAAGACCGTTTTGGGATAGAAGGAGTTAATTCTTTTTGACTCACTTGCTGCTGGCATTTTGGACAGATATTGTCCTTTAGCTTAGTAGATTCAGTTGGTTTACCACACTTCTGACATTCTTTCAGATCAAGGTCAGCGAGAAAACTAAGAGAAGAAAACTCACCTGACATATATCATCCTGTCCTCTGTTTTATTACAGTTTGAGCCCGAAAAATGACATCTCGTAATACAGGGCTTTCTGTTTCTCTATAGACGTTGAGAAAAGTCATTACTAATTCTTTGAAAAATGGTAAGTTCTGGATAAGATCCTTGTCGAGTCCTTCAGTTAGTAAAATTCGGATAATTTCAGTTTCAGGAGTACCAATTTCTTCTGCTAGTTCGGTTATTTTTGGGTGAAATTCTTGTAGAACTGAAAGCAGATTGTGGTCAGGTGATTCCAGCTGATATAATTCTTTTAACCTTTTTTTCAATTCTTCATTGTCTTTCTGTTCTTCAGTCAGTCTAACAAGATTTAGCTTAACAGGGTAATCCTTTTCTGGGATCCGATAGATCGCACGAAAATACCAATAGTCCCTTGGTTTTCTTTCTTTACTTTCTCCTTTTAATTGGAAATAAGTTGTAGTTTTTCGTGCTCCAAGAGTCAAACTTGTTCCTGTTTTTATTTCTCTCTTTACTTTTTCTTTTAAATCGGATGGAAGTATCTTCAATTGACCTAATTCTAGGCCTAGATCATCCAGTTCGTCAAACAACGTCTTAGTTGTCATTGTATTTACAATCCAGTAACTTCAAGAATCATTTGAATACAGATTTTATATATTTTGCGGTATCCTTAAACGCAAAGTGCGGCATAGTTGCCGCAAGATGTTGCACTATACCGCAGTTTGTGGTATGAATGCAACGAAATGTGTAAGATATACCACAAAGTTCATGCACTTCAACTAATACTAAACTCAGAAAAGAAATTAAAAGCGAACAAAATTTTTATCGTTGAAGACTTACGTATTCGTACGAAATTGTTTGAAATACTTAAACTGAAAAATTGTTATGGTTCATTGTGAAGGAGAGTCGAAACTGGTGTCAGAAGCTGATACATTTGAGCATGCAAAACAGCTTATGCACCAAGGAAACCTCTTAAATGCTTTATCTGAAGTTGAGAAACTTGAAGAGAGGGTTGGAATTACTGATAACGAGCAAATCAACGTTCAACTACTAAAAGTTAACATTCTAATCAAATTAGGGGACATACGACGTTCAATCACTCTAGCTAATAATGTCTTACATAAATCTGAAAAACTTGGAAACCAACTGCAGATGATTGATGCCATTATTGGAGAAGTTGAAGCTTATTGGAGACTTCATCGATATCAGAAAAGTCTCGCGCTGATTGAACGGGGAGAGCAACTCCTTGCAAGAATGAAGCAATTTAAACCTCAACAATTAGAAGAAAGGAAAGCCTCCTTAATCTATCATAGAGCCGTCAATAGCTACTTAATGGGAGATTTAGATCAAGCGCTGGCGAAAGCACAACAATGTTTAACCATGGCAAAGAAACTTGATGCTAAGCACCTTATCGCTGAATCCATTAATCATATTGGTGAGATTTTTCGGAAAAAAGGTGATCTAAATCAGGCTCAACAACTATTTCGGGAAAGCTTCATTTTTTTCGAAGACCTTGCTGACAAAAGAGGTATGGGAAAAAGTCTTGGTAATCTCGGTTCAATTTATCATATTAAAGGGGATCTTGATCTAGCACTTGAATATAAAATGAATTCGGTAAATATTTTAGAAGAAATCAATGCCAAACAAGATTTTGCGATTGCTCTTCAAGGCGTGGGTGAAATCTATGCAAATAAAGGAGAAATTCACCTTGCTTTCGATTATACGCAACGAAGTCTAGTTATTTTCGAGGAGATCGGTGCGAAACGCTCTATTGCTGAAAATCTGTTTATCATTGGTGACATTCTGAGAACAAAAGGGGATTTAAATGGAGCGTTTGGCTTCTATCAAAAATGTCAAGCAATGTTGAATGAAATTGGAATGGATAGTTTTCTGCCTCTTGCTCGTATTGGCGAAATTTATCATGCTAAAGAAGAATATGATACTGCTTTCGAGTATTTCGAGGAGAGTTTGGCTTATTTTGAAAAAACTGGATTCGATCTTCTCGAAAGAAAAACTCTCTACTATAATTTGATCAAACTATGTGTCGACACTAACGCACCTGACAAGGCAGAGCATTACATTCAGTATCTCCAACAGATTAATGAGAAAGAAGATAATAAGATTATAAACCAGCTCTATCGCTTGGCGCAGGCAATGCTTTTGAAAACCAGTAATAGAGTAGTGAAAATTGCTCAAGCACAAAAGATATTCTGTCAAGTAGCGGAAGAGGAGATTGTTTTTTTTGAAGTTACTGTGGATGCGATTCTCAACTTGTGTGACCTTCTGCTAGAAGAATTGAGTACATCTGGTAATGAAGAAATTCTGAACGAATTGAACATGTGGTTTACGAAATTATATGATCTGGGTCAATCCCAATACTCTTATTCATTACTAGCTGAGATTTACTTACTTCAGTCAAAGCTGGCAATTTTAGAGTTAGATATGGAGAAAGCACAAGAGCTTTTGACTAAAGCACAAAAAATTGCTGAGGAAAAGGATTTACAACAATTGCTCACAAAGGTTTCTGATGAACAAGTTATTGTACTTGATCAAATGAATAAATGGGATATATTCAGTAAGAAACCTTCAATGGCCGAGCGGATCAAGATGGTCCAACTGGAGGATTTACTGAACAGATTGCTCTATAAAAAACTCTATGGGTCGGGAGAAGAATTTACTGATTATGCAGAAAGAGCCCAGGAGCTCATGAAAGAATGGGAACAGGATGAAAAAGAGTAACTATTAACATTACAATCCTCCTACGTCTCAATAAACTAAATAGAATTGATGCTGCTACAATTCACAATCGATTTTTCAAGAACTGAAAAATCCACCAAATTTTAATATTGAGAGAAACATAATGGAACCAAAAATACTTAATGGATTAGAACCCAAGATTATTTGGGAGCTGTTCGAAGAAATCTCTCGAATACCACGGGAGTCAAAAAAAGAAGAGAAAATCCGTGCCTGGGTAAAAGCATGGGCGAATAAACACAAAGTTCCAATTAAAGAGGATGAGGTAGGTAACATCCTTTTAACCAAAGAAGCTTCCAGAGGATGTGAACATTACCCAGGTGTCATACTTCAGGCTCATCTTGATATGGTGGCTCAGAAAGAACCAAGTTGTGACCATGATTTTGACAATGATCCCATTCCCTTGAAAATTGTGGATGACTACGTTACAGCTGAAGGAACTACGTTAGGAGCCGATAACGGTATTGGTATTGCAATGTGTCTTGCTGCAATGATAGATCCTTATCTTGAAAATGGTCCCATTGAGGTTCTTTTGACTGTTGACGAAGAAACAGGATTGACAGGAGCATTTGGTCTTGAATTTAGTTTTATAAATCACAAACTTCTTTTGAATCTGGATTCAGAAAATGAAGGGGAAATCACAATTTCAAGTGCTGGTGGTGGAGATACAGAAATTATTCTGCCTGTTACATGGCACCATAAATCATACTATGGGTTTAATCTGACTGTAAATGGTTTAACTGGAGGGCATTCTGGTGTGGATATCCATAAAGATCGTTTTAACGCGATAAAAATCTTAATTGAAGGCTTAATCAATATTCGCCAACAAGTAGATTTTCATATCTGTTCCATAAATGGAGGAAGTGCACACAATGCTATTCCCCGTGAGGCTTCTTGTGACTTCCTTGTTGATGACAAAGAGATCACGAAAGGTGTACTTGAGGAATGGAATGGACAGATTAAGACCTATCGTAAGAGTGAACCAAAGCTTGAAGTTAAATTAAGTGAAGCATCTCTTGAAACCTGTATGAGTTCACAATCGTCTTCAGCAATAATTACATTGCTATATGAAATTCCCCATGGTCCGTTGTCGTTTTCCAAAGAAATTCCTGATTTGGTCGAAACATCAAATAATCTTGCTAAAGTAAAAACCACAGCAACCCAAATTGAAGTGGTAGCAAGTACTAGAAGTTCCGTTAATGAAGAACTTAATCGGGTACGAAGTGAATTGAAAGAATTAGGGGAAAGAGTAGGGGGAAATGTTAGTCAAGGATCGGCTTACCCTGGTTGGCAACCAGAATTAGACTCGCCATTTCTAAAATTAGTACAACAGGAATATACACGTGAGTATAATAAAGAAGTTAAACTTATGGCCATTCATGCAGGACTTGAAACAGGATTATTCAAGGGAATAAATCCAGAGCTACAATTAGTATCTATTGGACCCGAAATTAAGGATCCGCATTCCCCTCAAGAACGTGTATATATTAAATCAGTAGATCTTATTTGGCGAATAGTAAAGGCCGTTCTTGCAAAACTAGATCAGCTATAAACATGATTATAAAGTTGGAGTATTTCGATAAATATCCTGTATGCATCTGGTGATAAAAACTTGGAAAAAAATGAAAAAGAAGGGTATTTTGGTACTATAATTCGAACCATTGAAAAAGAGATTAGTAGAATAGAACCAATCGAATCAGCTGATTTGTTCAAAATTGTTGTTAATCAGCTTTCAACTATTCCCTACTTCAATTGGACTGGAATTTATCTCCTTAACAAGGAAAAAAATGAGCTTGTTTTAGATTATTATGTAGGAAAGCCGACAGAACACACACATATTCCAGTTGGTAGAGGTGTCTGTGGCTCTGCAGTCGCAGAAAAGACAGATAAAATAGTTGAAGATGTTACTTTAGAGAATAACTATCTCGCGTGCTCAATGGGAACACGTTCCGAAGTCGTGGTGTTGATCAAGGATCAAAGTAAAATAATAGGCCAAATCGATGTTGATTCCGATGAAGTCGGCGCCTTTGATGAAATTGACCAGAAATACTTACGTATTGTGTCAGATATTCTGACAAATAATCTACAGAATCTTTGAATAATCCTTTCTTGACATCGCTGTAAAATCCATGCCCATAAGAACAACAGTTTCAATACTGTTTCCAACTAAATGAGGAGATTGATTCGATGGTTTTTATTCGAGAGTATAAGCCTCAAGATCGAAAGGGAGTGATTAATGTATGTTGGCGGACAGGCTATATGGGGGAGCCTGCTGAAGGCCGCTTTGATGATCGTTATCTCTTTGGACTTTTATTTTGTTTATATTATGTTGATTATGAACCTGAAAATTGTTATGTGGCTGTAGAAGAACAAAATGGACAAGTTATTGGATATATTTTGAGTAGTTTCAATTCGGAAAAACAGGAAATACAGTTTCGTAAAAAAATGATAAGAAAAATTATCCGAAGAGCTTTTTTATATACTCTTTGGCGTTATCCAAAGACTTTTCGTGTCTTCTGGTATTTCAAGAAGATTTTTCAAGAGGAACCAAAGATTCCTAATGAAAAAGGGTTGTTTGCCCCCTACCCAGCACATTTTCATATAGATATTCTTCCCAAATATCATAGACAAGGTATTGGCACCCAATTAATGACCAACCTTGAAAATCACTTCAAAAATCACAAGGTTGAAGGGGTTCATCTCGGAACAAGTGAGAGAAATATTAAAGCTATTGCTTTCTATCAGAAATTAGGTTATTCAGTGATTTATGAAGGACCAAGTGGATTCGGTATGTGGCCAGATGCTCCTGAGGTAAAATCTTTGGTATTTGCAAAGAGATTTAACTAAAGAAAGACCTTCTTTTTATTTTTTCACCCGTTCTATCAGTGTACCATCACGAATCCATTTATGAGCACGAAACACTTCTTTACCATATTTTTCGGCCAATTCATCTAGAAATTTGGTTAAGTCTGGTAGATCTGTTTTTTCTGCCAGTTCAAAAGGACCCCAAGGGTAATTGTAATGTAGTTTCATTCCGATATTAATATCTTTAGCATTAGATATATCTTCTTCAAGAACTTTAGCAGCTTCGTTGATCTGGACACGCATCATGTCCATCAAGTCAAATTCTGTTGAGTCTGACAGATCTATTTTTGGTCGTCTCCCCTCTGGCCATTTATAGATGCCTTCCCCTGTTTTCTTGCCCAGTTTATTCTCCTTGACCATTTTTTCCAATGTTGGAGTAGGAGCATAATCTTTCGAAAGATTCTCTTCAAAATATTTTGTACTATGATATAAAATATCATGGCCTATAAAATCCTGGAGTTCATATGGGCCCATAATCATTCCCATATTCAGTGCTGCAGCGTCCACCTTCGCAGGAGAGTACTCGTTTCGGTCGAGCATCAATTGCATTAATAGAAAACTCGGTGCAACTATTCGATTGAAAATAAAACCAGGACTGTCCTTAGAGATGATTGGCACTTTGCTTGATTTATGAGTGAAATCAACAACTATATTGATAGTTTCGTCAGAAGTATTATCACCTTTGACAATTTCGATCATTTTTGCCAGAACTGGGGGAGGAGGGAAATGCATACCAATTACTTTTTCTGGTCGTTGTGTTGAGGCACCAATCTCAGTAATACTTATGGTAGATGTATTTGATGCTAAGATTGCATGTTTTGGGGAAAATTTATCTAAATCACTGAAAATCTTCTTTTTAAGATTTAAGATTTCTGGCGCTGCTTCAATGCATAGATCTGCATTCTTAACGGCCTTTTTGAGGTCAGTGGTTAGAGTAAGATTACTTATGAATTTCTGGTAATCTTTCTCTGAAATTACGGATTTTTCAACGAATTTCAGAAGAGACCAGTCAATTAATGATTTTCCTTTTTCAGCAAATTCTTCTTTGATATCGTAAAGAGAAACAGCATAACCTGAAATCAGAGCTACTTCAGCGATTCCGTGCCCCATTTTCCCCGCTCCTATCACGGCAACATGTTTTATATCGTCAATTTTCACTTTCTCTATACCCTCTTTCAATAATTTAGGGTTCGAGAGTATTAACTCTTTTTAATTTTTAGGGTTAATCTCAAAGAGATATCAAAAAAAGTCAAAAATATAGAGAGAATGAAAAAAAAAAGAATGAAAGGAAAAAAGTTTATCTATTTTTGAACTCTGGTTTCCTTTTTTGCATGAAAGCAAATACTCCTTCCTGTAGATCTTCGGTTGTAAAGACTACACCAGAACCATAAGATTCCAATGTCAAGCCAACATCGAGGGGTATTTGCTCTGCTGAATTAACCATTTGTTTAATGATACCAGCTGAAATTGGAGAACATCCGTGAGCTATTTGTTTAGCGATTTTATCAACTTCTTCGTCGAATTCGTCGTCATCAAAATAGTAATTGATAAGTCCCATTTTGAATGCTCGCTTTGCTTCAATACGAGCACCAGTGAGAATTAGTTCCATTGTCTTACCGATACCAAGATGACGAACCATGAGCTGAGTACCACCCCATCCTGGAATTAAGCCAAGAGTTACTTCAGTCAAGCCCATTTTAGCTGATTTCTTAGCGTACCGGAGGTCACAATTCATTGCGATCTCCATTCCACCACCAAACGCGTACCTTTCGATGGCTGCAATAACTGGTTTAGGAATATCTCTAAATCGCTTAAAAGTTCGCTGACCTTTCTGTGTAAATTTTTTCATATTCCATGCACTATCAGGAATACCTCCAGCAAGGTCTGCACCTGCAGAGAAGCAATTAGCTGCACCCTTCAAGACGATCACACGGGTATCAAAATCATCTTCAAGGAGATCAAGTACAGAGTTTAAATCATCAAGTAGATCAGAGTTGATTGTATTCACTGGAGGACGATTCAGGTAGACAGTAGTAATGAAATTATCTGGGTCTTTCTCGACAATGAGGTTTTCAAATTCATACGGAGACTTTTTCTCTTCCTCGGCAGGCACACCTTTAGCACGATCGGGTAATGATCCGTCACGAATCCAATCGTGAGCACGATAAATTTCTTTACCATATTTATCTGCTAAACCATCTAAAAATTCAGTTAATTCCTTTAAATCAGTGGTCTCAGCCATTTCAATAGGACCAAAAGGATTATTGAAACCTTTTTTCATGGCTGTATCGATTTCTTTGGCTGTAGTCAAACCTTCTTCTAAAACTTTGGCAGCTTCATTGATTTGGATCCTCAACATGTTCATTAAATCAAAATCTGCTGCTTTTTCACCAATCTCTGGTCTTCCAACCTCTGGCCACTTATAAATCCCAGAACCTGTTTTTTTACCGAGATTTTTATCCTTGAAAAGTTTTTCGAGGCTGGCAGGAGGCTTGTAGTCCTTGTGAAGCCGCTCTCCAAAGTAATTTAAGAGGTGATAGGATATGTCTAGACCCGTAAAGTCTGCTAATTCGTATAGTCCCATTCTCATGCCCATGTTCATACAAGCTCTATCAACTTCTGCAGGTTCATATTCCTTGTTGTCATACATGAGATACATCCATAACATCGGAGGAGCATTAACTCGATTTGCGATAAAACCTGGACTGTCTTTCTTACATACAACTGGATCTTTATGAGCTTTTTTCGAGAAGTCAACAAGAATTTTTATTGTTTCATCAGAGGTTTTCGTACCTTTGGTTATTTCGATAAGCTGCATCATCACAGGGGGATTGAAGTAATGCAATCCAGCTACTTTTTCTGGCCTGTTTGTTGCAGCTCCAATTTCATCAATACTCATACTAGAAGTATTTGATGCCAAAATTGCATGTTTTGGGGCAAACTTATCTAAATTCCCAAAGATCTCTTTCTTCAGATCCAATATTTCTGGAGCTGCCTCAATGCAAAGATCGGCATTCTTGACCGCTTCCTTGATGTTCGTGGTTGTCGTTAGATTCTCCATGAACTTCTTATAATCACCTTCAGAAATTCGTGCTTTTTCAGCGAACTTTTGAAGACTCCAGTCGATTCTGTTTTTTCCTTTTTCCACAAACTCATCAGCAATATCATACATACTTACGGTGTACCCAGTCATGAGAGCTACTTCCGCGATACCATGTCCCATATCGCCAGCGCCTATGACTGCAACATGCTTAATATCATCGATTTTCATGATTTATTCACCTTTTACATAATTCATTTCGAGATAATCAAATTAGACAAACATTTAGCTTCCTTTTTCAATAATAGTCGCAACTCCCTGACCACCACCCACACACGCATTTGCTAACCCATATTGACCATCTTCCCAGTTTAATATTCGTGCAAGAGTTCCTACTAATCTGGTTCCTGATGCACCAAGAGGATGACCAATGGCTACTGCTCCACCTTTCACATTTACTTTGTTCTTATCAATACCTAGTTCTTTTATACAATTCAGGGCAACAATGGAAAAAGCTTCGTTAATTTCCCAAAAATCTATGTCCTTCACTTCTAAACCAGCGTGTTTTAGCGCCATCTTACTTGCTGGTACGGGTCCTAGACCCATAACGCCTGGATTTACAGCGGCCCAACCAAATGATCGGAATGTAGCTAGTGGGTCGATTCCATATTCTTTAGCTTTATCTTTTGACATTAAAATCATTGCTGTCGCCCCTGCATTCAGCGGAGAAGAGTTTCCAGGTGTAATTTGACCCTCAAAATCGAATGAAGGCTGTAATGCTGCCATCTGCTCCATTGTGCTACCTCTTCTCACGGACGCGTCTAGATCAAAGATTTCACCGTTTGCCAGTTCAACTGGCATTATTTCGTCCTTGAAGAAACCTTCATCTTGTGCTTTTGCGGCAAGATCATGTGATTCGAGGCTATAACGGTCAATATCTTCTCTTGTCACCCCAAATTTCTCTGTTGCTATTTTTAACAACTTTTCCGCAGTTAAACCCATAACAAATCCAGTAGCAAAGTCATATTTCTCATATTCTTTTGCAGTTAGCTCAGCAGTTGGAGGATCTATGTATGGGTTATTCGCCATTGGAATATGAGTCATATGTTCTATTCCAGCGGATACAGTAACGTCAGAATAACCAGTCATAATTTGCATTGCTCCCCAATGGATAGTAGTCATTGAGGATCCACATTGACGGTCTATTCCACACCCAGGGACCGTCTCTGGCAGCCCTGCTAGTGCAATAATAGGTCGCGCCCCATAGAGCCATTGTTCCATAACTGGAAAGGCTGCTCCTACGGCTACATCACCGATTTCTTTAGGATCGATTCCTTTTCGATCAACCATGGTTTTGATCAGCTTTGCTGCAAGAATATCCATACGGAAATCGTTGAGTTTATCTCTTTCAGGAGTATTAGGTCTTGCTCTCGAGAAAGGTGTTCGTAAATAATCAGCTATGACAACTTCACGCATTGATTTTTCCACCATTTAATTATCAAATTTTTGCTTTTATTCTGTTCTTTATGAAATTCAAATAAGGAAAAAGAATTTCAAAGATTATCCTTTAATTTCCGATTGAAGGGAACTTAAAGAGTACTCCATCTATAACTACTGTTAATAGAATTAATAATGACAATGAGGGTTTAATTAAAAATATTTGCGCTGGATTTTTGCTGTACGGCTTTATTACTGCTATTTTGTGATTACAGATTATAATTGATGAATGAAAAAGATGGAAAAAGTGAGTTGAAATAATATTAGAACAAGAGTTTTAGAAGTCGACATCGAGTACAAGCTTTTCTTTTACGCAAAAGAAATTTAGAAAGTGTGAATAAATTGTCTTTAACAGATTTTTAGAAAAAAAAGAGTGATTTTCGGGAGAGAAACTAGACCAGTTACCTACCAGATTTACTTGGACTACCCTGCAAGTTTCTTCCCAATCTGGGTTAGCTTCGTCGTCGCCATTACATCCCCCTCAATCTTTAATCTCTTTGCAAAGAATTCTTTCTGGCCATCTACTTCCCCAGACTGGATTTTTGCCCATAAATCAGTAGTGCATTTAAACGTAAATGATGCTTTTTCTGGAGCTTCTTCTTTGAACTCTGCAGTACCATCAGGATTATAGATGACATGAAAAATTCCATCTTCACCTTCAAGATCATATACAGCGACTTTATTCCAGTTTTTGAGCATTCCTTGTGCATCTTCGTTTTCGTTGATTAAATCTACAAATTGTTTTGTTATTTCTTTTCCAGGACCCATTTCTTTTTAACACCTATATGATTTTTTAGAAGAAAATGTACTTATCAAATGAAATAAAACCAGTACACTGAAATATTTGAGTCGTAACCTGGTTAAATCTTCTTTTTTCCTTTCTCTGTGGATCTTTTTAAAAGATTTGTTTAAAATGTATCATGAAAAATAGAAGAAGAAAGGAAAGAAAAGAAAAAAAGATAAGTTGCAATAAAAGAGAAAAAGGGGGAGTTATCATTGAAGTTTCTTGATAACGGGTAATAATTTCATTGTACCCATGACATCGCCTTCAATTTTGTATTTTTTAGCAAAGAAGGCTTTTTGTGCATCTTCTTTCCCAGAAGAAATATCTGCCCAAATTTGAGTTGGCCCTACGAATGTAAAATGTGCTTTGTCTGGTTCTCCGTCATGAAATTCTGCAGAACCATCTGCCTTGTGTTCAACCCAGAAAGGCCCATCTTCACCTTCGAGCTTATAACATGCGTTTTTTACCCAATTTTTTAGCATTCCTTGAACTTCTTCATTTCCGTTTATTGCCTTAACAAATTCCACTACTGCGTCTTTTCCAGCGCCCATTTTTAATCACTCTTTTTTCAATTGATTGATTTCTAATATAATA
Source organism: Candidatus Hodarchaeota archaeon (assembly GCA_016839625.1). Classification (GTDB taxonomy): domain Archaea; phylum Asgardarchaeota; class Heimdallarchaeia; order Hodarchaeales; family Hodarchaeaceae; genus Hodarchaeum. The sequence continues at coordinate 12,168 of JAEOTY010000088.1, read as the reverse complement.
AGAATAACGGGTTCGCCTTGAAATTTCAGCTTTAACCCAATTTCTTATGCTAAGCGATGTTCTAGGAGTCCTATTTAAGAAAATTGTGTTTATATTAGAATTACAATTCAGGTATAACCTGATTTAATTTGAATATTCAATTCAATGAAAAATGGAAAGAAGCTCAGGAAAGCTTGAAATCTTCATATCTGCTTTTTCAACTTCTTTTTTTCCAAATCCAAATTTACATCCAACCGCTATCCCACCATGGTTTTTTGCAGCTTCTATATCATGGAATCGATCCCCAACTACAGCAAAATTTTTTGATTTCAGGGTTTCAATTATTTTTCCCACCATCCATGTTTTGTCTTTTCCTGGATATTGTCCAGCTGCCATCATCAGGTCAAAGTATTGATTTAATTTGAATCTGTCAATGATTGCCTCAAAATAATCTTCTCTGGCATTTGTGCAGAGCGCCAGCTTGAATCCGCGGTTTTTTAGGTCAGTTAACGTTTCTTCTACTTTGGGGTAGAGTTCTCCTTTTCCGTTTTGGAGAGCAGCGACTTCTGCTTCTTCCACACATTTACCAAAGATTGAAATCATTTCTGAATTACTGGTCTTAAGAAGCGATGGATAAATATCTTCTGTTTGTTTACCAAACTGTGAGAGAATTGTTTCATGTGAAGGGAAATCTTGATTAAGATTAAATTTCTTATATAAGGAACGTAGGCATTCATGAAAAATAGGTAAGCTTACAACTTCTCCTCGGTGTAAAGTGCCATCAAAATCGAAAATTATCGTGTCTACCTTAGCTATTTTAGCGTTAGATTCCATTTTAGTTGAACTCCTTTGAACCCGTCATCAATAAAGCAAATTTGGTATCGAAGATATTTTTGTTCTTGCTTTCATAACTTCACTGTAAATGCCTTAATAAGCTGACAAATAGCAACTATAATGAAACAATAGGCCCAAAATTGTAGCTCACCCCATAAAGTCACGTCTTTCAAAAAGCCTAATGGTTCATCGTCACCAAAAAGAATTTTATTGAACATAATCCCGTCACTATTATTCGAACCGCCCTCGGCTAATGTAAATCCATAATCAAAAACTGAAATGGCAGCAAGACTGATAAATGCTACCTGAATTAGTGACATGATTTTATAACTCATTATTTCACCTCGTTTTATCAGATTCGCTTATCAACAATTAAAAGTAGGATATATTAAATTATTTCGAATTCTTACCCAAGATGGGTGTTAATCGTGTACGAAGAGACTCAGGAAGAAAAATTATTTGATCAAGTCGCGTGTTTTCTTTATGAGGGGACACTCAAACAAGCTCGAAAAGAATTTTATTTGCATCTCTTTGCAGAATGGTCGAGGTTAAACCTTGATATTATTCTGAAAGCTCTTAATGTCCAATCGAAGACGAGTTAGAATCAATACTAGTTAGAATCATTTTTGAAGAAGAATTCTCTAGGAATTTTGAACTCTTATCTCAAAGAAAATTGTTGCAAAAATAAAAATTACCCCCAAAAAAATAGCAACAAAAGTTAAAAGAGGGGTTACTTCACGGAAAGGATAATTAATCACAGGTAACATACCTTGAGAAGGTTCTTGATAGAGAAAAGAGAAAATTGCCCCTAGGAAGAAGATTATACATCCAACTAGTGAGCCAATCTGAATTGACCGTATGAGTTCTTTCATCAATATCAGGTATTTTAGAAACCACTAGATTAATAGAGCTTATGGTGTATGCATGGTAGGTAGGTGGTGTTCTTCGACACACCTTTTAATTGTCCTGATTTATGATTCATAAGTCTAGGGGATTAGCATGAGAAATAAAGAGAAGAGGAAAAGAACTAAAACCAGCACGTTCGGGTCTCCAGGTCGAGAAGGACACGATTCAACTCCATTCTATGATAGTAAGCTATATGAGGGTCTGCCAACGGAGGAAAAGGGTGATTACATAGAAAATTCGATACCTTGGAAATTCTTAGATAGAGTATTCAATTCTAGTTCTGAAAAAATGACTGAACTACCTGACAACAGTATCCACTTAATGGTTACCTCTCCTCCTTATAATGTGGGAAAAGAGTACGATAGTGACTATACACTACAGGAATACTTAGAATTTCTGAAACGAGTATGGACAGAGGTGAGAAGAGTTCTTGTTCCTGGTGGTCGGGCTTGTATTAATATCGCTAATTTAGGAAGGAAACCTTACATACCCTTACACTCGCTTATCATCAAAGATATGTTAGAATTAGGACTTTTAATGAGAGGGGAAATTATTTGGGACAAATCTGCGAGCGCTGGAACATCTACAGCTTGGGGGAGTTGGAAATCTCCCTCTAATCCTTCATTACGAGATGTACATGAGTATATCCTTGTCTTTTCAAAAAACCGTTATAAGCGACAAAAGCTAGAAGAACGAGAGAGTACAATTAATAGACAAGAATTTTTGGATCTTACAAAGAGCATTTGGGACTTCCCTACAGAATCAGCCCGAAAAATAGGTCATCCTGCCCCCTTTCCTGTTGAGTTACCATATCGATTAATTCAGCTTTATTCCTACAGTAACGAAATTGTTCTCGATCCATTCATGGGAAGTGGCCAAACCGCTATTGCAGCCATTAAAGCAAATCGTCATTATATTGGTTATGAAATAGATGAGGAATATGTAAAATTAGCAGAAAATCGCGCTAGAGAATTTAAACAAAAATTCAATGCCCCTAAATTAACTGATTTTATTGATAATCAATAACCAAGAGTAATAGTGAAATTACCAGTAATTAGCTGATTAGATTAGAATTTATAATGAAGAGGATACATTATGACTAACGTAAAGTTAGATGGTGTCTATTTATATGTCGAGGATCTTGAAAGAGCTATATTTTTCTATGAATCATTTCTGGGAACGAAAGTAAAACATAGATACGAAGATCGGTGGGCCGAATTCAGTGACAAGAAGAAGGGATTCAAATTGAGCTTGTTTAATCCCTTTTATGATCAAGAAATAATTGAGAGCAGAGATTATAGAAAATACTTTGATGACAACTATAAGGATTTTTTTCTAAAAGAATTAGCACAATTAAAGATTAAACATCATAATGCGGTTCTTCGTCTTTATACTGAGGATATTTTAGCTGAATATGAAAGAATAGAAGCATTAAGACCGATGATGATTACGAGTCTCATGCGAGTCAAATATTCTGCCCCTTACCGCTTTTTCCAATTGTCAGATCCAGATGGTAATATATTAGAAGTTTACACTATAGAAAAATCTTGAATTTAAGTAAAATTATATTAAATCCAGCTTTAAACCTGAATTTTTCATTTGTTTAATAGACTTAACTTTGCATGAAGGTAAAGAGTATGTTCTTAGACTTGAACGCTTTTTGTCATTCCTTAAAACAAGCTCTTAATTCCAATGATTTATCTGTTGCCATAGCTTCTGATAATGACTTAGATGGATTATTTAGTGCAATAAAGCTTGATATGGGGCTTTATAATCTGTATGAAATTGAGGTAGAAACATTTTTCAGAGATGAACTTCGGTGGGAAATACCAATCGATCAGAAATTTGATTTATTAATAATGACTGATTTGGCTTATGAAAATACACCGAACTATCGTAATGCAGCATCAAAAGCCACACATTCATTCGCGATTGATCATCATGTTACAGGTGAGGCTGGGTTCCCAAAACGAGTCATTTCATATAATCCATGCAAAGATGGTCAATGTTACCAGCCAGCCACATTTCTAGTTGATAAAGTTATACAAAAGTTAGGCCAAGAAACTGACCCATTGAGCGAGTATTTGAATTTAATAGGGGTCTTAGCAGATGCAGGGATTAATTTTAAAATTCAAAAAAACAAGATTCAATATTTTTATGATCCTGCTCTAAAAGAGGTTTATGATAAAGGTCTTCAACAGTTTGGTTTCTTTTTTGAGAAGAAAATATTCAATGGTTTGGTGTACCCTAGATTTAAAGCAATCATTGAAGCATTAAACTATGAAGCCGGTGAGGTGGGCTGGAAGGAAATATATCTTAGATTTATTAATGAAGTAACGGATTTATCAGCAGCTCAAGAACTTGTAAGAAAAATCGAGGAAAAGAATAAAGAAAGTTTTTTCGAATTAATAAAACAAATCCCAAAAGAACCAACAGAGCTTACAAAATCTGGTATTTGGATAGTGAAAAATACTATGTCAATAAGTAATGGTACTATGGGGAGAATAATCGCTGAACTTATCGGGAAACCCATTGTAGCTTATTCCTGTAAAGAATTTTGTCGTGTTTCCGCTAGAGCACCTGCAGATAGCACTATTAATTTCATACCCATTTTTACAGGCTTTGGAGGAGGTCATCCTAAAGCTTGTGGTGCATTTTTAAGCCAGAGTCAATTTCAATCATTTTTTGCGAAAATAAAAGAAATATAAGTCATAAGGACTTTCAATTGGATCTATAATTATTTTATATCTAGGATTTTTTTCACGAGATTAATCTTCTCTTCTAAATTCCCCTGCCTACTAATCATAATTCGTTGTGCCTGCGGGGAGCCCGCGCCATGTAATGATTCTGTTTTATAACTCAAAGATGCTACTCCCATGGATAAGTTCTCAATGAATCTGAGGAGTTTATACCGTGATTTAACAGATACTCCATCGCAAGTCGTGAGGTATTTCTTCAAAAGAGGGCCAATTTCTTCAGAGTCAAAATCTGCTTGAGACGGCATGGTACAGATGATTCCACCTGCCACATCTTCTGCTAAACGACCAATTTCATAGGGGAATCTGGTAACATTCTGTTTACAGATATTCGCAAGAAGCATATCCATTTCATAATTACCTGCTTCCCGTTGAAAACCTTGAGCACTGCATGCAATACCACAACAAAAGAGAGTCTCATTAAGATGGATCATTTCTACTATTTTATCACGGATGTGGGAGGCTCCGTCAACACCCTGATATTGGGAAAGTAATGAAGCCGCGCCGATAAGAACATCACCAACACCCACCTTGCAACCTCCATAGGATTGCCGATGGAAACCTGCAAATCTATTGACTAATTCTCCTGAAAAATCTATTTCACCTTTCATAAAAATCTGGTCATGAGGTACAAATACATCGTCGAAGATCACAAAAATCTCCTGTCCTCCATATTTGTAATTTCCAATATCTAACTTCCCCTCTTCCATTTTACGAGTATCACATGATTGTCTTCCATATATCATAGTGATACCTTTTTCATTCGTATTAACACCAAAACTCACAGCATATTCTTCTTCTCCAGGTCTTAATCTAAGAGTAGGCATAATAATGGCTCGATGAGAGTTGAGAAATCCTGTTTGGTGAATTTTTGCTCCTCGTACTATTATTCCATTATCATCTTCATCCACAATGTGTAAATACTGGTCAGGATCAGTTTGATTGTTTGGTCGTCTACCTCTGTCACCTTTTGTATCAGTCATTGAGCCCGCAACCATAAGATCCCCCCTTTGAACTTCAATCCAATAATTTTTGAATCGTTTGTGGTAATTAGTGCCATATTTCCTGTCCATCTCCCATGTTACACTCCATAAAGCATTTGCAGTGTCAAATCCGACACACCTCTGAAAACAGCATGCAGTTTGTTGGCCTACGAGCCTTTGCATTTTGACTTTGTTAATTAAATCTTCAACAGACTGGTGAATTAAGGTAAAACGATTAATTGTTTCTCCTGTTAGGTGTGAGGTGGCCGTCATTAGGTGCTTATATTCATCCATTTGAGCTAGTTCATAGATTTTACTCACTGTATTCATAGAGGGCTCAATTATTTTAAAATTAGGATGTTTCCAGAATTCACTAATTTTTTCACCAAACATGTAGAGATTAACTTCTCTTTTGATACTTTCAACATATTCTTCGGGAGATTTCAACGGCATAAGTAAACACCAGTTTTAAAGGATTAATAAGAATAGAAAATACTAATCTCATCCTATTATGAACTAAATTAATCTTGTTACTGAATAGTAATATGAATTGCTTAAAGCTTATTTAGTCAATCTTTTGTATATGATCTGAATAGTTTTGTCTAGATTAAAGGTAATCATTTCTATTAATATATTTTTTACCAAATACAGCTGCAATGAACTTTAAATACTTGGAATTTAAAAATGGTTCCTCCTCTAATTAGTTATATTGGTTCTTGTATTTTCTTTTTAGAACTAGTCCTCAATGGTTTTTTGTTTGTGAAGTTATATCAACGATGGCAAGAAACCAAAATCAAAGTGGTAGCTGTCTTATCGGGTTTTTATCTTTTATTTTTACTTTATGTTACTATTGAGTTCTTCTTTTTCATATTGACCTTTAACGACCCAGTAGGATTTTATTTACAAGAAGGTAATCTTATTGTTTTCTTATTTCCTTTTTTCGGAGGGATGTCTGCTGGGTTTTTCATGCTATTCATTGATTATTTTGAGAACGAAAGCATTTATCCAATTCATGGCTTTTTTTATGGGGTATTTTTTGGAGGATTTATTCTGAATATAATGTTTCAGCTATTCTATCCCTTAGAGCAAATTATGTCATTAGAGATTTCTCCACTCATTCTATTATCAAAAAACTTTCTTTTTTCAACGAATTTCCCAGCCTCATATTTTATAATATATGTTGTTGTTGTAACATTGAGTTCTCTTAGAAGAATCAAAGGAAATATTGATGATCCCGCTCAAAAGAAACAGGTTTCATTGATGCAATTAGCCATCGTGTTTTATTATTTTTTAACAATGATTGTTGTCGCAGGTGGCTATCAACTAGCAGAACTATTAGATCCCGCAACAGTAGTATTCTTAAGGCACATTGCTCCTCATATAAGTGTAATAATAGGTGGAGTAATGATTTTCCAAGCTTATGTAAAGGCTCCTATTGGTTTTCTCCAATTCCAGAAACTAGAAAAGATAATGGTAATTAATAGATCAGGATTGTTGTTATTCTCGTATGATTTTTTACTAACAAAAGAAGGTGAGGACAGTCAGGATGCGTTATTTTCAGGAGGGGTTTTTGCCCTAATAACTCTCTTTTCAGACATGATTAAAACAAAAAACATCAAAATGATCCATTTCCAAGACAAAATGATAATGTTGTCACATAATGAGAATTTTGTTACTTTTCTAATTGTAGATAGAGTCACGAGTTTTCTATGGGGTGCACTGGCTTCTTTTAGCAATATGTTCAATTTAAAATATGGGCTAGATGACCACGAATACTCGGTTGTCCCAAAAAGCGTTTTTAAGGACGCAAAAACCCTGTTAAAACTGACTTTCGGACACCAATAGCCTACAGAAAGCTTCCCTAGCCTTGCTTCAATGGTATTCCCTTTTTTGGCAACCTTACAGTAAAAGTTGCACCTAATCCCTTCCCTTCACTGAAAGCTGTCAATGTCCCTCCATGAGTCTCCACAATTGATTTTGATAAATATAAACCAACACCTGTACCTTGAACAGTAAATTCAGTTGGGACCGATACAAAGGGTTCAAAGATTTTCTGTAAATTCTTCGGTTCAATACCAGCGCCATTATCGGAAATTTCAATAATTATTTCTTTTGAAGTGATATTAGAAATTACAGTTATTTTTCGCTTGTCTTTAGGAGTGTTATCGATTGCGTTACGCATTAAATTGCCAAAAACTTGAAGAAGCCTCTCTGGATCACAATCAAGTGTAACCTGGATTTCGTGAAAACCAATGGAATATTCCAATTGGTCTTTCAGAATAACCTTGTATGACCCTAGGAATTCATCCAGGAATTCATTGAACACCACAGGTTCAGTCTGAATTTGGAAAACGCCTCGTTCAATTTTCATTATGTCTTTTACGTCTGTAATCAACCTTTCAAGACGCTGGACATTTTTATTGATTCTTTGGAGAGGATTAACAAACTTGTCACTGTGTTCCAAATCCAATTCACGAATATATGACTCAAGCAGCTCGGTATATCCTTTAATAATGGTCGTTGGTGTTCGCAATTCGTGGGCTGTCATTGACATGAAACTAGATCGTCTATCTTCTAATTCCCGCTTGGCTGTAACATCGGAAATCACAGCGAAGGAACCCATAATTTGAGATCCCTCTTCTAAAACCGATGCGGCAATACGTGTAGTTATTTGGATACCATCCTTACGAATAAAAACTAGCTCATATTCCTCTGATGGAATTTTACCCGAATGTCGGTCAACAGTCTTTTCTTCATAGATTCTAATCGAATCAGGATCTAGGAATTCAATCACAGAACGATTCTGCATCTCATCCTTACTATAACCAAGCATTTTTTCCAAGACTGGATTGACTAACACTATTTTGTTATCTAAATCATTAACAATAATCCCATCTGACATTGATGTAATCAGAGTCCGATATCTTTGTTCACTTTCTTTCAACGATTCTTCCGTCTTCTTCCGTTCAGTAATGTCAATTAGGGTAACAAGATCTGCTGTCCTTCCTTCAAACAGGAAGGTTTTTGAATAGATTTCTAACCATTTCATCTTTCCAGATTTCGTTCGAATACGAAAAGAATAATGGGTAACGACATCATCTTCTCCTAATTGCTTTTTACGTGCTTGCTCTAGTACAAGTGGGCGATCCTCAGGATGAATTACTCTACCAAATTCATCTGGAGGCCAATTCATCATTTCCTCAGAAGAAAATTCAGCAATTTCAGCAATAGCATCGTTAACATATTTAACCAATCCATCTTGCAGGATCACTAAACCGAAAATGCTTTGCTCTGAGAGTAATCTAAATTTCTGTTCACTCTCCCGTAATTTTAATTCTGCTTCTTTCTGCTCAGAAATATCTCTAAAAACTGAAAGAGTTCCAATGTATTCTCCATCAGGGGATTGAAGAGGGGTAGCAGAGACAATAACAGGGATACGCTTTCCCTCTTTTGAAAGAATACCACTTTCATAAGTACTACTGATCCCTTTAGGACGTTTTGCAGTTTCATCCTGATATTTCTCTAAATCCTCAGGAGGTGAGGTAAAACTCCAATGTTTTCCTATCATTTCCTCCTCTAAATAGCCTAATCTCTTCAACGCTCTAGGATTCACAAATGTAATAATCCCATCTGCATCCTCGAGTAAGATTCCCTCCTCTAACTTCTCAATAAGCATTTGGTACTTATCCCGAGAATCACGAAGGGCTTCTTCGGCTCTTATTCGCTGAGTAATATCAGTAACAATCATTCCCATTCCATTCCCGACTTTGAAAGCTTTGATAGCTAAATGAGTATCAGCATCAGATTCCTTGTGAAATAGGTAATCATATGCAAAGTAAGGTTGTCCAGTAGTGATAACTCTCATAAACTTGTAATAGACATCTCTATCCTTAAAAGGTTCGAACTCTGATAGATTTTTTCCGATGAGCTCTTCCCTTGTGGATTCTGTCTGAAGGATATCCTTTGCAATTCTATTGAGATCAATTAAATTGAGGTTTGAATCCCAAAGAGAGAAATAATCTGTTGCTGAATTCATAAAGGCTCTTAGTCGTTCTTCACTCTCCCGTAATGCTTTCTCTGCTCTTTTACGCTCAGTGATGTTTGAAACAATCATTCCCATCCCCTCTCCTACCTTGAAAGCCTTGACATTTAAGTAAATATCACCAAATTTAGGATGTGGGATAATATTATCAATTGAATACGGGTTTCCTGTCTTTATTACTTTTTGATATTTGTCGTAAACATCCTTTCCTCTGGTAATATCGAATTCTCTAAGACTCATCCCTATTACATTTTCCCTTTTCATCCCTTCAGGAATCATTCGCATTCCAGGTTTATTAATATCAACTAATTTAAGGTCAGAATCCCACACAGCGAAAGCATCGGTTGCAGAGTCCAAAAAGGCTCGTATTCGTTCTTCACTCTCCCGTAGTGCTTCCTCTGCTTCTATGCGGTCAGTGATGTCAATAATGTTAATAAAATCAGCTGGTTTTCCTTCATACATTATTGTCTTAGAGTAACTCTCTATCCATTTAATTTCTCCAAGCTTTGTTAATAGCCGATATTTAGACCAGGAAACAGTATCAGTTTCCCCTAATTGCTTTCTTCGTGCTTGTTCTAAGGCAACTGTTCGATCATTAGGATGGATAGCTTTTACAAATTCATTTGAGGACCAATTCATCATTTCTTCAGGAGTGTAATGTATGATTTTTGCTAGAGCATTGTTGACATATTTGATGACATCATTTTGTAGGATTACAATTCCAAGAATACCCTGTTCTGTCAATAACCTAAATTTATGTTCACTCTCTAGTATTTTTTCCTCAGCTCGTTTATTCTCAGTTATGTCTCTGGTTATTAGGCCTAATCCATCACCCACTTTAAATGCCTTCAGCTCAACATGTAAATCACCATAATTCGGATGAGGTACAAGATCTTTTATGAGAAGAGGTTCACCTTTTTTAATAACCTCCATATATTTATCATATCGCCCTGTTTCTTTAATATCTGGTGATATTTTGCATAATGACTTTCCTATGGCATTTTCTTTTTTTAGTTCCATCCCCTTCAATGCAGTTTCATTAATATCAATAACATTTAAATTATAGTCTAAGAGAAGAATGGGATCGGTTGCAGCATCAATGAAACTTCTTAGCTTTTCTTCAGATTCCTCTACTGCTTTTTTCAGCATTTTTACTTCTGTATAATCATTAATGTATTGTTTAATGGTTTGTTTTACATTCTGTGGAATATCATTCCTTTCAAGTAGTGATTCGAGTACCATTTTATTGTCAACCAATAAGATGTTTAGGCTAGAATAATGATATTGTTAGAAATACTAAACTTAATTTAGTTACTCAATGTTTATTGTTTAATATTTCGCAATAACATCCAATCAATCAAGATTTATTTTGATTCTTAAGCAGATTAACTCGATTATTATGAGTACAACAGAGAAGCTAGGCTTTACTTTATCATATGATTATCTTCAACCTTCGCTATGTAGAGATTTAATCGTTCTATTAGATGATACAAAGTTTACTCACCTTTTTATTCCAGAAACATGGGGTTACGATGCTTTTACACAAATTGCATCAATGTCACGATACACATCAAAACTGATTCTTGGAACAGGAATCGTTAATCTATTTTCCCGTAGTCCTGCAACCTTAGGACAAACAGCAGCAAGCTTACATGAATTAACAGAGGGACGGTTTATATTAGGTTTAGGGTTAAGTGGGCCTATAGTCATCCAAGACTGGCACGGTTTTGATTATTATCAACCCAATCCAATGCAACGGACACGGGAGTATCTAGAGGTTTTACGTTTGATTTTTTCAGGGGAGCGTGTGAACTATAATTCAGGAAAGCTAATCTCGTTGAAGGGATTTAAAATAAGGAGTTTTGAGACTCCTTTGGGTATCCCTTTGTACCTAGCCGCTATGGGATTCAAGAATATTCAACTAGCTAGTGAACTCGCAGATGGTTGGTTCCCAATTTGGACATCTTTCACTGAAATTCCAAGCCAAAAGCAACATTTAGAACAAGGAATGGCGAAAAGAGACCCCACACTTCCCAAAAAAGAGTTTGAAATTGCACCATACATTCTTACTTGTGCGTCCAATACTGAGAAGGCAAAATATCTGATTAAAAGACATTTAACTTATTATATCGCGGGTATGGGAACATTCTACTTCAATATCGCAAAAAGATTTGGCTTTGAAGACGAAGCTAAAAAAATTCGAGCAGCATTTCAAGCAGGTGACCGAGAACTTGCTACTAAATTGGTTTCAGATGAGATGCTCAAGCGTGTTACAGTAGTAGGAACCCCTGAATATGTTGTGTCACGATATGATGAATTTCGACGACGTGGAACAACTATTCCAGTAGTAATGTTGCCATATAATTGTCCTCCCGGGTTGGCGATGGATACTATAAATGCTTTTCAATAATTATCTTCGCTAAAAGACATCATTGTAACTAAATATCGATGGTAATCCGCCTGAATGAAGAAATAACACGTTATTTTCTTTAGGGATAGCTTCGGTCTTCACTAAGTCAATTAAACCTGCCATGGCTTTTCCACCATAAACCGGATCTAAGAAAATCCCTTCTAGCTGCGCCACTAGTTTTACAGCATCAACCATCTCCTTGGTCGAAATTCCATACCCTTGACCGTAGTATCCGTCAACAATGTTAATCATTTCTCG
>JAEOTY010000087.1 GCA_016839625.1 Candidatus Hodarchaeota archaeon | reverse complement strand
TGAATGTGATTGAGACGAGCCGTTTTCGAAATATCGGTATGCCAAAACATACTGTGGATCTTTTGAATGAGTCTTGTCTAAAAACTAATCGTAGTGATCCTAACAGTCAGAAAATTGCGGTTCTTGGTGTAGCTTTCTTAGAGGATTCTGATGATCCCCGAAATACTCCCACGAAAGACATAGTACGTCTTCTAGAAGGAAACAATTACCATTATTCTGTACATGATCCGTATGTGAGACAAGAAAAGGTTGATTTTCCTTTTTCAACGGATTTAGAGGACGTTATTCGCGATTCAGATGCACTAATCGTTGTTACAGCCCACCAAGAATATAAAGACTTGGATTTAATCCATGTAAAATCAATTATGAAAAAAAATCCAATTATTATAGATGGTAGAACAACATTTGACCCCAAAGAGGTTATTCGGTTAGGTTTTCACCTTAGAGCTATTGGCCGTGGGCAATACTAATGCTAGTATTAACTACTACTGAAATCACACCACTTCGTCATCATTTCCGTGAACCGTTACAAATTTTTAACGAATTAAACCTGGTTTGATAACCATTTTAGATGATTTATTGTGTTAACGCGGCTAACTGAATCCAAAATTGCAGTTCGAATAAGAAAATCAGACATCTTTGAAACCATAAAACATTCACAAAATTATTTTTTAGCACAGATTGTTACAACTGGATTGGCCTTTATTTCTATACCGATTTTTACTCGTCTGTTTACCCAAGAAGATTATGGTGTTGTAGCTGTTTTTAATGCGTATATAGCAATTGCTATAATTATTCTATCTGCGAATTCTTTCACCTCTGTGGGTCGCTATTATTTTGAAAAAGAATCTGATTTCAATGAATTTCTTGGAACAACATTAATATTAACAAGTATTATCTTTTCAATTAGTATGGTTTTATTTCTTCTATTTTACAGCCAGATAGCAAGCCTAATGAAACTTCCTGACTTAGTTCCGATATTAATTATCCCTGCCAGTATATTTATTATTGCAAATAGCATATATTTTCAAATAATTCAACCTCAAAGGAGGAGCCTAGAGTCAGCAGTAATTAGTATCCTTCAAGGGTCTTTTTCTCTAGTTCTTGCAATCATATTGGTCCTATTGTTAAAGGAAAATAGATATTTGGGGAAAATGTGGGCTACACTATTAGTTGGATTCATTTTTTCCTTATATTATTTAGTTCAAATTATTCGCTATTCAAAACTCTCTTTTAAGAAAAATCATGTTTATTATATTTTAACTTATTCAATTCCACTGATTCCATATGCCTTAAGTGGAACGATTTTAGCCTATTTTGATCGGATTATGATAAATGATGCTATTGGTGCTGCTCCTGCTGGGATATACAGTTTAGGATATAATATTGCAATGTTATTAGCCATGGTTATTAGTGCCACTCAAACCGCGTTAATGCCAGATTTCTTCGATTTCCTAAATACAAAGCAATTTCAGCGCTTAGACGCTTTGGTTAACAAAGTTTTCTCAATAATCACGTTAGCTGCTTTAGGATTGATTTTATTTTCCAAAGAAATTGTATTAATTATGGCCGATGTGAAGTTCCATGAGGGATTAGTGGTAGTTCCTATTGTTGTGGTAGGATATGTCTTTTTTGGTATGTTTACAGTATATATTCGATACATCGATTACATGAAAAAAACCTATTATTCATCGTTGATTATGATTCTTTCAGGCATTGTTAATATTGTTCTGAATTTTACATTGATCCCTCAATTTGGTTACATTGCAGCAGCCTATTCTACAGTTGTTTCTTATTTTTTACTTTTTCTAATGACATGGATTGTGTCAAAGTTTATCTTAAAACAGAAATTAACTCCTTTATGGAAAATTTGGAAACCAACAACATTATTGTTCATTTATTTTTCTTTCTATTATCTTTTAAGTTTAGTTATTACAGACTTTTTTTTCCAAATATTTGTAAAATTGATAGTATTGACAATCTTTTTCGTAACTGTCTTTCATAGAGAAATTAAACTGCTATTATTTAGAACTGACTAAGTGCAGAAATATCGTCCACCTCCAAGTCGAGCTCTTAGTAAGCTGTCAATAAAAACAGATTTCTATTTGATGAGTGGAAAGCGTATTACTTAACAAAATTACTAATTTTCGGGTCTATCCAGAAGATTGAAAATTAGTTTATCATTTGATAAATCCGTTTTGATATTGACAGAGGAGCTTCGGTGAAACTATTGTTACAAAGATTTAAGATTCAAGATATTGAAGTTGGAGGACCAAGAACCTTCATTATTGCTGAAGCAGGAGTTAATCACAATGGAGACATTGATCTGGCAAAAGAACTTATTGATGAAGCAGTAAAAACGGAAGTAGACGCAATAAAATTCCAAACATTTGTTACTGAAGAACTGGTTACTGATTATGCCCCGAAGGCTGACTACCAACAAGAGACTACAACTAATGACGAAAGTCAATATGAAATGATCAAAAAACTCGAATTATCATTTGAAGCCTTTAAGGAATTAAAAATTCATGCTGAAAATCAAAATTTACTTTTTATATCGACTCCTTTTGACGTCCAAAGTGTGGAGTATCTAATAAAACTAAAAGTTCCAGCATTCAAAGTTGGATCTGGGGATATGAATAATATAATTCTATTAGAACGGATTACAAAAGAGAAAAAACCTATTCTTCTTTCTACAGGAATGGCAACTTTGGATGAAATCTCTGAAATTTTTCATTTTCTCGAACAACAAGGGGTACGTGAATTGTTGTTATTTCACTGTGTCACCAATTATCCAGCTCCTTATAGTTCATTGAATTTACGCGTGATATCAACTTTAAAAAGATTGTTTGACGTCCCAATTGGTTTTTCTGACCATAGTTTGGGAATTAGGATCCCAGAATTAGCAGTGGCATCTGGAGCGTGCGCTATTGAAAAACACTTTACTCTTGATAAAACTCTTCCTGGACCCGATCATAAAGCTTCTCTTGAACCTGAAGAGCTAAAAGAAATGGTGAAGAGGATTCGTTTTACAGATGAAGTTCTTGGGTCTTCGGAAAAAATTATTAACGCTCAAGAGAGACAAATCCGAATTGCTGCTAGAAAAAGCATTGTTGCAATTAAAGACATCCCTGAAGGTGCCATTTTGACTCAAGATGACCTTGGTGTTAAGCGTCCTGGTAACGGGATTTCTCCGCTGTTTCTTAACAAGATAATTGGGAAAAAAACCAAACAAATAATTCAAAAAGATAGGCAATTCTCTTGGGAAATGCTTGATGGATAGAACGGATTATTAAAATGAGGAGGATTAACCTTTGAGAAAGATTGCTGTAATAACAGGAACCAGAGCAGAGTACGGATTGTTGAAACCAATTATCCGAAAAATTCTAGAAGACTCGGAATTGGAATTAAACCTTATTGTTACAGGCACCCATTTATCTGAAGAATTTGGATATACAATTAACGATATTTTAGATGATGGAATTCCTGTTAAAGCAAAAATTAACGCTTTTCCGTTAACTGATGATGGATACGGAATGGCCAAGGCCATCAGTAGATCTTTAGATGGCTTAATCGAAGAATTTTCTTCAGCTCGGCCAGACATTATCTTAATTCTTGGTGATAGGGGGGAATCTCTTGCTGCTGCTGTTGCGGGAATCTACTTGAACATTCCTATAGCACATATTCATGGAGGAGAAGTGTCTGGTAGTGTTGATGAACCCGTTAGACATGCAATATCTAAATTATCCCATATTCATTTTCCAGCAACTCAATCTGCAGCACAAAGATTGATTAAAATGGGAGAATCAAGAGAGCGTATTTTTGTTGTAGGTGCACCTGGTTTAGACACTATTCTCAATGAAAAATTTCTAACTCATGAATCTTTATGTGATAAACTTAACCTAAATCCAAATGATAAAATTATAGTCGTTCTACAGCATCCTGTTACAACAGAATATACACCAGGGAAGGCTGCAAAACAAATGCATATGACTTTGGAGGCTGTTTTAAGGTTAAACACTCAAATTGTCGTCATATTTCCGAATTCAGACGCGGGAGGCCGAGAAATGATTTCTGAAATAAAAAAAGTGGAAGGAAGCTCGAACTTACTTACTTTCAAGAATCTTCCATCAGATCTTTATCGTAGCTTATTAAAACACGCATCTCTTTTGGTAGGAAACTCTAGTAGTGGAATAATTGAAGCTCCATCTTATAATCTTCCTGTTATTAACATTGGTGAGAGACAAAATAGAAGAGAAAGAGCAGGAAACGTGGTTAATGTCAAACATGATACAGAGGAAATTTACAATCTCGCTAAACAGATCTTAACTGACGATGATTTTAGGAAAAACCTGCAGAACGTGAAAAATCCATATGGAGATGGAACCGCTTCCGAAAAGATAGTTAAAATTCTTAAAGATATTGAAATCACAACAAATTTCTTACAAAAGACGATTTCATATTAATTGAGAAGAACATTGTAATAGAATTATTAGGAATCAGTTTTTTCATTTAAATGTTTAATTATTTTAACTGGATTTCCTACTGCTACAACATCATCTGGTACGTCTTCTAACACAACGGAACCTGATCCAATGACCGAATTTGCTCCTATAGTAACACCAGGATTGATGATTGCACCAGTCCCGATAAAGGCATTCTCTTTGATGGTAACTTCTCCTGCTAAATGAGCTCCAGGGCATATTTGTGTATGATCCTCTAAAATATTATCATGATCTATACTGCAAGAGGTATTGATAATAATATTATTTCCTATTTGAGATCCTGTATTAATCACTACTCCTGCTACAATCATATTTCCTTGTCCTACGGTTACATCAGTAGCAATGACTGTTTTTGGATGGATGGCATTGACTGGAATCATTCCTATTTTCTTCAATTGGTCGAAGACAAACCATCGTGTACGATTTGTCCCTAATGCTACAATCCCTTGAAATTTTTTTCCTAAAATTGATTTATTAGATTGACAATACTTCAATCCACCAAGGACAGGGTAATTTTGGAATGTTGTCTGATGCTTTGACTCATCATCATCTAGAAAACCAGTTATTTCAACATCATTTGTCTTTAGAATATCCAGAACAACTTTTCCGTGTCCACCTGCTCCAAAAATTATTCTTT
Organism: Candidatus Hodarchaeota archaeon; assembly: GCA_016839625.1. GTDB lineage: Archaea > Asgardarchaeota > Heimdallarchaeia > Hodarchaeales > Hodarchaeaceae > Hodarchaeum. The sequence continues at coordinate 525 of JAEOTY010000087.1, read as the reverse complement.
TCAAAATTACTCACCAAAAGACACGTCTGCTTTAAACCTAATTGGGAAAAAAATTGGTCGGTTTCATTCGATTTACTTTAAAGCCTAGAGTAATTAGCCTTTTAGGTTATCACAAACGCTATCAAATCTAGTCATTTGTATTCACATGAGGTCATCAACTAGCTCGTTACCGATGCCAGTTTCCATCGTGTCGGATGTAACCCTACATCCTCTATCCTGTCCATTTGTCAGACAAACCTTCAGGAGTGCGTGTTGGTGACTCTACTCTCAATCATGACTTCCAGTGATTCGGTTGATTTGTCTAGCCCAAAATTGTCTGCTCGCCTGACCATTTCCCCGTGTTAGTGGGACGAATGCGAAAAGCAAGGTCTTTCACCCGTTGGTACTAGACCCGTCTTAGTCATAGATTCTAATGATTTATTACCCGATTTCCTCTTAAAAATGTTTTCATTTAGAGGATTGAATAACTCTGAGGTAATTATTTGAATAGAAATAGTATAAATTTAACATATCTTATTCATAATA
>JAEOTY010000086.1 GCA_016839625.1 Candidatus Hodarchaeota archaeon | reverse complement strand
CTAACAAGAATATTGCGATATTTAAAACTAGGATTATGAAAAGTCACGGTACAAAACCGGTTTGGTTTAAGATAACGGTAAATTTTCTTAAAGGCAGCATGGAGAAGACTCTCATACTCTTTTTCCCTCTTTTTTTGTCGGGGATTCTCAATTATCTCCTCCTTTTCTATTTCCGTAAAATCAATCATTAATCTCAACCAACACCCCCACATAAAGAGTAATTCACCATATTGTATTGAACGACCGTAAGGTGGATCCGTGATTACGTAATCAATACTATTCTCCTTAACTCCTTCTAACGCGTTAATGGAAGACTGTGCCAACAAAAACTGATAGTCTTTTTCTAGTAGCTGTTCAACCTGCTTTGCTTCTTTCTTAGACTTAAAATTTTCAGGTAAATCTCTTTTTGCTCTTATTAATCCTTGTTTTCCCTTAACAGCTCTTTCAAATAAATTCCAAACGTTTGACTCCATATTATTTGGGCAGAACCAATAACTTTGCTGTACCCATGCAGAACTAAAAGGGCGAGATGGTCTTACAGGAGTCATTTTAGAAGCTAAATGAGTCATTGAAGAAAACGCAAATTCGAATGCTTGTCGTAGGTCACGATCATCAATTTTTCCGATCCTATCAAGTAATTTAGCTAATGCAACCAGATTTCTTTCGGTAAAAATCTCATCGACTGAGTCAAATCGTTCTTTTTTAAGAAATGGTGTTCCATCACTATAATATAGCTTATTAGTCGGATACCAAAACCGACAATTACCTTTCTCATCAAAGAATTCGCTTAATTCGTGGTTTCTTATTTTATTTTGAAGTACCAAATCTTCTTCGTTTACAGGACTTATTAATCTACCGTGTTCGGGACACTCATATCGTACATCAGTAAGCTTTTCATTATTCCATGTGAAACAAATCGCTGCAATTATTTCCTTACATTCTCGGCATCGTGTTGTGTATAATCCATTGATATCAGTAGCAATGTCAGTCTTAATTTTCGTATATTCATCTTTAATCTTATTTGGGTCCACATAATTTACTGTGTTCCTTGAGACAAAAATCGCAACAGGATTGATGTCGGCTCCGATAACTTTTCGTCCTAACTTAAGGGCTTCTCCTACCATTACCCCACTCCCACAAAAAGGATCAAGGACTATTTCCCCCTTCTTTGAATAATTCCTAATGTATTCTTTAATGACATCCTCTTGTTTGCGAGCGAAAAATTTGTGCATAACATACATGGGTGAATGTCCAGATGTAGGTAATGCTTCGTTTATTGAGTTATCTTCTTTCATTAGAATAGGCCAACAGGGTTATCTAGTTGTAAAGAGCGTTGTCATGAGAGTGTAACCGCGGAATTGGAAATAAATTTTAGCTAGAGAATGACTTTAATCGGTTATTAATTTGATCATGGAAAACAATTATCTATACTAAACATGTTTATCTCATTTGAACACTAAAAAAGAGATGAATTGAAAGCCAGAAACTAGAAGTTACCAGTAAAAGAAGAAAGTGAGAGTATGAAAAAAACAGATTTCAAAAAAGAGCTGAAAGATTATTATTCAGGGGTGTCAGCAAAAGAATTTTCAATCGTGGATGTTCCTCCGTTGAAATTTCTCATGATAGATGGCCAAGGGTATCCTGGTACATCTCAGGAGTATCAAGATGCCTTGCAGACGCTATATCCCCTTTCATACACACTCAAATTCATGGGGAAGAAAAAAGGAAAAGATTACGTAGTAATGCCATTGGAAGGATTATGGTGGGCTGACAATATGTCAGTCTTTAGCACAGAGTTTTTTGAAAAGAATAAAGACGCCTGGAAATGGACCTCCATGATTATGCAGCCTGATTTTATCACTCAAGAGATGGTTGACAAGGTTGTTGAGGAAGTGAAGGAGAAGAAGGATCCTCCTGCCCTTTCGAAAGCTCGGTTCGAAACTTTTACCGAGGGATTATCTGCTCAAATACTATACTTTGGATCGTATTCTGAAGAGGGACCCACAATTGAAAGAATGCACAAAAACATCAAGGATCAAGGGTACGAACTAAGAGGAAAACATCATGAAATATACCTCTCTGATCCTCGCAGAACCAAACCAGAGCGCCTGAAAACCATCATTCGGCAACCAATAGAAAAAAAATCCTGATTTTAACTTCAATTCAAAATTAGGAAATTTATGTTAGAAATAAGGTTCTTCCTTTCTCACTTACTTTTAAAACTTTGCTATTTCCTTTTTTATTTTCAATTAGATAACCTAAGTATACTAGTTCCTTTATCCTTTTTCTAACAGTTGGTCTGCTTATCTGTAACTCCTCTCCTGTGTCCGAATATGAAGGTTCTATCCCTAGATTGTTTTGTTGATAGAGAAACTTCAAAATTTCTAGAAATTCTGCTGGAACTTTTGCTAAAAACCTAGATTTGATTTGTTTGGTCTCTTTTTCTAAAACGCTGAGTTCACGAGATGATAATGTTGAGCTATCGATGGATAAAATGACTACCAAAGCCTTAGGATAAGCACTTTCACTTAGTTTGTAGATAAATTGCATAGTATTCTCGAACCCTTTACTTAGAAATAAGTACTCCAATCGGTCTATTAAAATTACACTTTTACGAGGAGCATCCTCAAAAATTTTGAGGAGGTTTGAATTATTTGCCTCAGATAATTTGTGAAAATCAAAATCGCCTTTCATGTGTATTTTATAATCACTTTCAGGAGTTCTAGAAATAATAATCCCCTTATATCCTACTTTTGCTAGATCGATGAACACAGTTTGAGATAAAGCAGGTGAGGTTTCTTTCACAAGGTAGACATTTCCATCTTCGACGTTAAACTTCATTAATTGGCGTTTCATCTCCTCCTCCATTCGTTTTCGTTGCGAGATATCTTCAACCATTAGGAGATAAATAGTATCTATGCTTTCTTCCTCAGAGATTAATGAGACTGTTGCATAAACCCAATAGATATCGTTCTTTTTTGAAACATATCTGCTTTCGGCTTTATATGAATGTATTTTTCCTTCTCTTAATTTTCTTATGTATTCCATGTCTTTCTTTACGTGTTCCTGATGAATGATAACTGGAAAGGAAAGCTTTGAAAGCTCTTGCTTTGGATAGCCAAGCATTTCACATAAAATATTATTGACCTTGATGAAATGGTAATCCAAGTCGATTAAGGCCATACCTATGGGGGCTTCCTCAAAAATTTGTCTAAAACGCTCCTCACTCTTCTTTAATAGCTCATCTATCTGTTTTCGTTCAGTAATATCTATAAATGTAATGAAATTAGCAGAATTTCCCTTATGCAATATATTCTTTGTATAAACGTCAATCCATTTTACTTTTCCACTGTTGAGTATTAATCGAAAACATTGGTGAGGAGAAACATTTTCTATTTCACCAGTATCGATTTTTTGTCCTTGTGCTCTAAAATACAGTCGATCTATTGGGTGTACCAAATTTAAATAATCTATGTTCTTCCAGGTTAGTATTTCTTCTATTGAACATTCAACGATTTCACTGAACGCTTGATTAGCATACTTAATTGTATCATCTTGGATAAGGCAAATCCCCATTAGTGATTGCTCAGAGAATAACCGGAATCTTTCCTCGTTTTCTTGAAGTGCTTCTTCCATCCGTTTACTCTCTGTAATATCAGTAAATGTGATGAAATCGGCTGGTTCTCCCTTATACAAGATTGTTTTTGAGAAAATATCAAGCCATCTTGTTTCTCCAGAGGAGGAAATCATTCGAAAAGAGTAATGAGGAACCACACCTTCTTTTATACCAGCTTGTTTTTTCCGTCCTTGTTCCACAACAAACGGAAGATCTTCAGGGTGAATAGATTTTATGTACTCCTTCCTTGTCCACGTCAATACTTCTTTTCGAGGAGAATCGACAAATTTAAGAAAAGTTTGATTAACATACTTAACATGGCCGTCTTGAATAAGGCAGATAGCCATGAATGATTGTTCAGAAAGTACTCTAAACATTTCTTCGCTTTCTCGAAGTGCCTCCTCCGCTTCTTTACGCTTAGTGATGTCTCGCGCAACACCAAAATAACCAGTAACCTTCCCCTGCTTAAATTGAGGTGTTAATTTCCCTTCTACAACTACATATGTTCCTTGCTTTGTTTTGATCTGAACTTCACTTGTAACAGGCGGTTCACCATTTGAAATTGCCTGTAATGCCTTTAGAGCACTTTTCATATGATCAGGATGAATTATGGTGTTAAATGGTTTTCCTATAATTGTCTCTGCAGGCAATCCTGTTACTTGTTCAAATGCTGGATTCACGGAGGTGACAATTCCTTCAACTGAGAGAGTAAAAATGATATCCCTAATATTCTCCAATAGTTGGAAATCCAACTTGCTTTTTTCTTCTACTACTTCCACCGCACGAAATCTCCATCTCGAATTGTAGAATAAAATTGGGTTTATTCACAAAAAAGTTGAATATTTTCAACCTACGTTCAATAATTTAAATCTTTTCATCAAAAAACAAATGTGTAAGAGTCGGTTTAATTAAATAATAGGAGAGGATTTCCGAATACTTAACTGCAGATGGATAATGATTATGGAGAGGAGACTAGAGTCTTCTCGTTAAAAGAAACGGTAAGAGGGGGGAGGGAGGGAGTCCTGCCATAAAGAGAAAAATAAAATTTTTCGTAGACAGAACTCCGAGCTATCAATCTTTTTTCGAGTAAATAAGTCTATGGCAAAGAATGTAGAAATCTATGGAAACCAAAAAACCAAACGCACGGAGTTACATACTCTCCATTTTTCGACATCCTTTAACTAGATTCAAAGAAAATCAATTGCGTTTAACTTCTAACAAACAGAGAATAAAATAAAGAGCTCATATTATTTCCTAATGGGCCAATAGATTTT
>JAEOTY010000085.1 GCA_016839625.1 Candidatus Hodarchaeota archaeon | reverse complement strand
ATCTTCCCTGAAAAGGATCTATTCAGATATTAGGTGTAACTTAAGCCCTTACGAATCCTGGATAAAAGAATATATATATCAAACTGTTTTACTTTTAATCAAATATCCATTGATCAAATACTGAAGGGAACTGGGTTTTAATTTGAGCCGTTTGAACCCTAAAAAACTAAAAGTAACGATTTTATCCCCAACAGCAGCCGATTCACCCCTAATTCCTCGCTGTTATACGTTGACACATTCGGATCGGAATGGTGATCTATTTTTAACCATTGCGCATGAATTTAACAAAAAACAGCTGAAAGGATGGCAAACACGAATAATGCGTGATGAGGTATTGGCAGAATGGCTGAAAACCGAAGAGGTATATTCATTCCAAGTCTATTGTCAAATAAGTGGTGGAATTGGTACATTAAAGTTTCGAGATAAGATTTTTCGTAAAGAATTGCCCTTAGTGCTAGAAGCTCTTCGATATGGTGATCAGAAGCATTTTCTTGCTAATCCATTCCTTGACAGGACACAGATTTGGGTACACTTCCGATCAAAAAAGGAAAAGTACAATAAAATCGAAGAATGGGGAATTCCTGAAAATTATAGATTTTAAGAGCAAGCTTCAACTAATAGACGAATTAAGTTCTCTTTAATTTTAAGTTATTTTATTGCACTTTATATGCTAAAAAAACACGATTTCAGCTGATGAGGTAGACCAAAAGAATTATAATTCAAAATTAGACCATATTTCGTCAAAAATAGTACTTCATCACTTGTGGAACAGTATAATTCACAATCAAATTAAATACCTGTGAAATCAGCTCAACTGAATATAAAACCAGTTCTTATTTTTCTGATCGTAATAATTTTCGATCAATCTTCCCTATTCCTGTCTTGGGTAAAGGAGACGATCGAAATTCAATATATTTCGGAATTTTATATTTGGCAACCTTATTTTGAAGTGTATTAATCAGTTCATCCTCATTAAGCGTTTGATTCTTCTTTAACACCGCAATCATTTTTACAGTTTCACCTTGATATTCATCTGGAACACCAATCACGGCAACCTCCTCAATTTGCGGAAATATTTTTTCTACCACGGATTCTAATTCGGGTGGAAATACTTTGTATGCAGAGACAATAATCATATCCTTAGTACGGCTACGGATAAAGAAAAAACCTTCATCATCCATTAATCCAACGTCACCAGTATGAAGGAATCCATTTTCATCAATAGTTAATTGAGTTTCGTCAGGTTTTTTCCAATAGCCTTTCATGACTTGTGGTCCCCGTACACAGATTTCTCCTGTTTCCCCTTGAGGTAGATCTACTCCAGAATTGATATCAACAATTTTCATTTCAGTATCCACAATGGGTATACCTATACTGCCGAATTTTCGATTATTACGTTCAAGAGGATTTGCTGAAACCATTGGAGAAAGCTCAGTCATCCCATATGCTTCAACTACTATAACACTGGGGAATTTTTGCTCTATTTCCTCTGCAAGTTCTGCTGGTAAGGGAGCTCCCCCAGAAAAAATGATCTCTAATGAACTCATATCATATTTAGTAAATTTAGGATGCTTCATCAAGGCTTTGAACAGTGTTGGTACTCCATGAAAGTAATTAATTCCCTCTTTATCTATAGTTTTCAGTATAGATTCAAACTCACGGGGATTGGGAATTAAATAAACGGTACTATCGAACTGTGCAGTTGCAAGGAACACTGTGGTTAACCCGATTAAATGGAAAAATGGTACAGCTCCCATGAATTTTTTATGAGCCCCCTCAGGGTGTGATGCAATCGCCCATTCACGAGCTTGCAACATGTTTGATACAATATTACGGTGGGTGAGCATAGCTCCTTTTGGGGTTCCTGTTGTTCCGCCCGTAAATGCCAATACTGCTACTTCATCAGGATCACACTCTATAGAGGCTTGAAGGGGTTCATGTTGCTCAATTAATTGATGCAGATTTAGAGCATCTTCAGGTAAGGGAGGACTAGGGGGAAGTTTTCGAACAAGTTTAGCAAAAAAACGTTTAACTGGAGATAATAAATCTCCTAGAGAAGTAATTATGATATTTCTCATTGCAGGACAATCAATACATACTTCCTTCAATGAAGGATATAATAGATCCAATGCAACTATCATTCTTATCTCAGAATCTTGAATGGTATGTCTTAAATCCTCGCTTCCCAAGAGGGGAGAGATGGGTACAACTGTTGCACCAGCTTTCAATATACCAAAGAATGCAATTGGCCATTGAGGAATATTCGGGGCAAATAGGCCAATCTTATCACCTCTCTTAATACCAAGACTAATTAATGCATTAGCAAATTTATCTGCTAAATCATCTACTTCTACATAAGAATAATTCATTCCGAGTATTGATAAAAAGGGATAATCAGCATTCTTTTCTACAATTTTCTCAAAATGGTTGTGGAGTGTAATAGAGGGATAATTTATTCCTTTCTTTACATTTTTAGGCCAGGATTTATACCACTGGAACTCTTTTTTCAATTTTTAAACCTCATTTTCCAAAAATTATTTTTCAACTTAGTTAGTTTTAAACATTATTTTTCCTTTTTCACTCGATGTCGCATGATCTACGATTGGATTTGGATAATCCTTCAATAATTACTAGAAATATTATAACTGTTGATGGTCACTTAGGTCTGGTCATAATTGAATAAAAAAGAAAGAGAGGAAAAGAGAACTTGTGTGTAAATTTTACACAAAAATCAAGCCAGCGAACACAAGCCAAGCAAGAGCTGATTTGGCTACTAAACTTAATATCTGGTACCCTCTTTCTCCAAAAAGATAATCTTTCCATGGACCGATTTTCTTATACTGAAGAAACATGTTGATTGCAAAACTGTTAAAGAAGAGGAAGTACATAATCACCGCGATATACACAAAAGTTGGTATAGCATCGCCAACACCAGTATCAAAACTTAAAAATGTGTCAACAATGACAATCCAAGGAACGATACCAGCAATCCATCCTAACCAATAGGGTAACCAGCTAGTTTTTTCAGTATATTGATTAATTCTTTCCATTAATAAACCAAACATGTTCATTAGGAAATTTAGTACAAAAACTAATGCAATAATCCAAAAATCAAGTATGCCAAACGCTAATGAAATAAAAATGATCATTACTGATGAACTGAAAGAATATTCCCACCACCGGGTGGGATTCATTCTTTTCTGCAGGTTTTCCACATAAGAGTTATTTAATGGAAATGCAATCAAGAAGTGTGCAACAGCCGACATTAGCAAAAAACTCGCTAATAAAATACCCGCAACGTTCTCAAACGCAAAAAATACGCTTGGTTCAGGAGCAAAAATAGGTTTTGTTCCAGTTAACTGTTTTATCACCAATCTTGACTTATAAATGTCTACTGAGAAATTTTTTATCTCGTCTATAAACAAGCTAAGTGTCAATATCAATACACTTTGAACTAGATGCAATATAGCCATCGCTATATTGAATTTTTTTAGATAACTCATGCTTATTGATGAAGTTTCACCATCTATGAATGAGAATTCAGTCATTTTTTTTCTACCTCGCCTTAAATTAACAAATTTAAGATAACTAGAAAACTATGATTACAACTATTTAAGATTTCCACACTTTTTCCGTAAAAGCTCATTATGATCAGAAAAGAATTTCAATATTCGCTTATCAAGACAAACGTTGAGATTCATCTTACGACTGATTCAGCTTATTCGTATAATAATCAACTTATATTAAGAGAGGGATGTAGTCTTTGCAGCAATTAAGAAATATCCTAAATGAATCAAATGAAAAAACGAGAATATCCTGGAAATAAAAATGAAAAGACTCCAGGAGTGAAGAATAATTAATTTTCGTCTAGAGAATGTCGGAATTTTATTGAAATGGAAATAGCCCATATTTCTTTAGCGAATTTAAACGATTTGCTCATTTGTTGAAATCGTTTGAACGGGATAACAACAATATTTTCTTTCCCCTCTAACTCATAAGGTAAATTATAGGACTTTTCTTCCAAATTTTTCCTTTAATCTCTGGAAATTGCATTTTACATCATAATAAAAGGTATAAGATAAACCAGAATGGTTTAGACTATAAATCCTTCAAAGATTATTCCGAGAGCTATTGATACTATTGCTATAACGGCTGAAACCAAAAATGACTGAATGACAATTATTAGAGCTTTTTTTTGGTCTTTCTTTTGAGCACTATCATCTTCAACTTTAATTGTAAGTCCCAAGTCAGAGGCAACATTGTAGACTTTAGAAAAGCCATATGCAGCACAAAACTTTTTTCGTGCTTGAATGAGTCCAATTGCACCCATCATTGCAGGAATAAATAATAAGCTTCCAATTAATGGTTCCAAATTGAAAAAATATATTCCAGTAATGTATATCGCAAAACCAATAATCGTTAAACTTACTCCTAAATATCCCAACCTTCTCCTTTGTTTGATTTCTTGTTCTCCAATGTTGCATGTTCCAGCTATATACTCTATGTTTTCTACCAAATAATTTTCACCCATTTCACTTCTTTGGAAACCATGGAATTAATAATGATGTCCGTTTCTGATATTCTGAATATTCGGATACTTTACCAAACCGCCTATTGAGTAATGGAACCCCAGAAACCTTTAATAAAGACAAAGTTATCACTATTGGACCGAGTATGGAGACAATTGCCCATAAAAACTGATTTAATGGAACAGCAAAAATTGCAATTATCCAAAATCCCCACCAAGTGACTATTTCAAAGAAATAATTGGGATGTTGAGAATATTTCCATAAACCACCAGTATAAACCTTTCCTTTATTATCGAGATTCTTTTTAAACTGATTTAATTGAAAATCACT
>JAEOTY010000084.1 GCA_016839625.1 Candidatus Hodarchaeota archaeon | reverse complement strand
TTCCGCCATAAGTTTGCGAATTTGAGCTCCTTTCAGATCCTCACGATTGAAAGGGCCAGTAGATCTTACTTCTATTCCCGCTTCTGTGAATAATCTCGTAATAAGAGTATTATTAGTGTATACACGTGTAAACGGAGGACAATAACTGCGTAAATGGCTAACCCACACAGAATTTCGATGTATATCGGGGACAGTAATTATGAAAATCCGTTCAAGTGGAATATTTACTTCTTGTATTGCTGCACGAATCATCAAGAATCGTTCTCCAGCGGTGAAAGGATCACTAACAGTATGAGATTCTTGAGTACTCCCAATTGCGATGATTAATTCTTCTTCTTTTTCTAAGATATCTTGAACAGCCTTTTGATGACCGAAGTGAAACGGATTAAACCGTCCAACAAAGAGTCCGCGATCTTTATTCATTCTTCTTTGCCTCTAGCTGTTTTTCTTTTTGCATTATTGCTTGTTCAAGGGAAACTTCCCCTAATGCTACTAATCTCGCCAGTTCAACGTCCAACGTGATTCGATTACCCGACATTTCTCGACTCCATTTTTGAATTTCTTTTATTCGACCCTCTGGAACAATACTTCTTACCAGGTGATTCTTTACCTTTCCATGACGATGAGCAATTGCAATTGCAGCGGTTTCATCAGGACTAAAAGGAAGATCAGGTGCAATTTTTTTGGAACTTGAAAATGCTTCTTCTACTATCTCAAGTTTAACGTTGTCATTATTTCCAAAAACGGTAAAAAGCTTGTTGAAGATTACTTTTGAAACCCAAGTGGGTTGATCACCAACACGAATTACCACCATTTCACTAGGAAATAAGATCAAATATTCCTCTATCTTTTTAGTCAATTGAGGGAGTTTACTTGTTTCTGCTGCTAAAGTCATCCCATCACAAATAGCTGCCACTCCTATATGTTTACCAGGATCGATTCCTATAATTAATTGCCTAAATTTTGGCTCTCTCCTTCTAGCAATAATACCAATAATCTTTGAAATAAGATCTGGTTGAATCTGCTTGGGTTGGAGTTGAAGAGTTTGAGAAGCACTTGAATGATCTATCAATTCTTGTGTTGTGATAATTAGATCAAATTTTTGAAGAGGTATTGCTTGATTCAGTGTGAAGAATTTAACTCTTAAAGGGGATCCTTCGAATAACTTCAATAACATGTGATACAATCGCGTATCATCGGTTTGAATGGCAATTCGATAGTTTAATGGCAATTTTTACCCCTATATCACTGAAGCAGTTGATAGATCCTTTTTTCACACATGGTATTATAGGTCTTTCACCAGCTATATCAATGGAAATCAATTAGTGTTTTTATATTACTAATCAGGGCATATTAACACCAAAGAAAGAAGTCCAACCAATGCATAATCCCCTCCTTTCTCTTATTGGGAAAAAAAATATTGCTGTACAGCTTTATGGGCTCCCAGGAACATACAAAACAACGTTTTTAGCTCAGATTATCCGTAAAAAATTAGAGGAAGGATGTGAAAAAATTTACTTATTAGATGTTGGTGGAACCTTTCCAATTATTCGACTAAAATCAATCAAACATCTACTAAAGAAAATAATAGTTTTCCAACCGAAAACACTAGCAAAAGAAGCTGTACTATTAGATGATCTGAATATTCAAGTTCTAACTCAAGATTCAATTCTCTTGATCGATGATGTCTTTAGACATACGAATCTCAAAGACCAAAGCACTCTTCATCTTAACTCATATATTTTGGCGATAATCAAAACTATTTCAAAAACAATTGATTTTCCTGTTATTATAACCAATCAGGCGCGTAGCTTTGATAACAGTATTCGCCCTTTTCTTCAAAGTCTCACCCTCCAGTACTTAGATTGGCACTTCCTATTTGAAAAGTCACAAGATCATTATAGAATTATGGTCAGTTTTTTTGATCACGATCAATATGTCTTACAACGAGAATACAGTATTAACTCCTCAGGTTTTTTGATGGATTTTTAGTCTAGGATACTTTAGATTCTTCTTACTTGTTTTAAAAAGTCTTGATAGGGTATTCTAATATATGTTGGTCTCCCATGGGCACAAATTTTCGGATTTTGAATATTTACTAATTCGTGTAAGAGATCTTTTGTTTGTTGAAATGAAAGAATCTCCCCTGCACGATAAGAAGCATGACATGCTATTAAGCTCAGAATCTCATGATATTGATCCTCAATAACCATCTTAGGAAGAGTATCTAGTAATGATTCCAAGAATTTTTTCAAATCAGTTTTTGCAAGTATTTTAGGAATCGCAAAGACCTCAACCTCTCGTTTGGTTCCTTTAGGAATTCTGAAATCAAATCCTAAGTTGTTCAAATGAGAGAGAGAATCCATTATACGCATTCGTTGCTCTGGAGTGCAAAATAATCGGAATGGTCTAAGAAATGTTTGAGATTTAACTTTTTTAGCCTTGAACAGCGCTGTAAACTTTTCTAAGTTAATTCGTTCATGTGCAGCATGAAAATCCAAGATAATTAAGTCATGATTCGATAAATCTTCTAGTAAAAGAAACTCATCTCCGAGAGAACCTCGGAATTTTAAATCTGATCCGAAAAAATCTCTTATTTCACGTTCTTCAATATGAACTTCAACAAGCTGAGAATCAGCGCTTTCAAAAGAAAGTGGAAGCTCAGAGGATTTAATATTCGGATGAAGGCTTATTTGATGTTTTTTATCAAAATGTCCAATATCTCTACTTGTTGACGACGTAGTTACTGCCTTTACTTCCCCAATTTCTAATTTTGTTTGTTTTTCTTCCATTACTCGTGATTTAAGACGTGGAACAAAGTCTTGAGTCTTAAGACAATGTGTTACGGTTGAACACACTGCTGTCATTAAATCCTTTTCATCATAGAAAAGGACTTCTCGTTTTTGGGGGTGGATGTTCACATCAAAATATTTTGGGTCAAGTTCTAAAAACAAAAATGCAACAGGAAACTCACGTTTCATCAGATATGGTCCATATCCTTCCTCTAAGGCAGATTGAAGAATCTCTGAAAAAATGCGTCTCCCATTCAGAAAAAAATACTGGTACTTCCTGTTTCGCTTATGATGACCAGGTTTACTGAGATATCCATGAATTAATATTTCACCTTGTTGGATCATACCAACATCCAGTAGAGATTTAACCAGTTCTTTCCCAAGTGTTTCCTTTATCGCAGAAAGGTGATCAGGACTTTTTACAGTCTGAAATTCGAGCTCTCCGTCAGCAAAAAATGCAAATGAAATCTGAGGATGTCCAATCGCGTATTGAGCAATAACATCATAGATATGAGCCTCTTCAACAGAAGCTTTTTTCAGGAATTTTCGTCGAACAATAAAGTTGAAAAAAAGATCACGGACACGTACAAGCGTTCCTGGGGTAGCCATCACTTCCTCTGAGATTTGAACCTTGTCTACATCTCCATCTACAGTAACACACGAAGCTAATTCGTTGTTAGCTGTTCGACTAGTAATAGAGAATCTTGAAACCGAGGCAACAGAATATAACGCCTCACCACGGAAACCCATTGTAGAAATAGCATCTAGGTCTTGTTCAGAGCTAATCTTACTTGTTGCATGACGTTTAATAGCTAGAGGGAGATCTTCTGGAGGGATCCCTTTTCCATTGTCTTTAACTTCGATTAGATCCTTCCCGCCGTTCTTAAAGGTAAGACGAATTTCTGTAGCTGAAGCATCAATAGCATTTTCAATTAGTTCTTTAACAACAGACGCTGGACGCTCAATGACTTCCCCTGCAGCAATTTTAGACACACAGATGGGATCTAAGATTTGTATTCTAGTCAAACCATTATTTCTCCTCAATCTTCTTCTCTAATTCTTGCATTTCCTTAATTAACTCCTTCTCTAGAAAATTTTCATAGGTTTTTCTGTATAGAGTTTTCGAGTAAACGCCTTTGACGCCATAATATCAAGCTTTTCTCCTCACATTTACTTGGCAAAGGAAATCTGTCTCTTTCATTGTGCAATCTCCTTTAAAGTTTCTCTTTTCTAAGGTCCTGCACTAGTCAGTTTCAAATGCGCAAATTCTGAGTATTCTATTATTTCTCCTCAAGCTTCTTTTCTAATTCTCGTATGTCTTCAATTAATTGCCCAAGTTGTTGAAGTGCTTCTACTGGTGTTTTATAATTAACATCAATATCTGTATAATTCTTCAAGAAAGCTAATATTTCAAATCTGAGATCTTTCAGCTCCTCTTCTATTTGTTGCTGTCCAACACTTTTTGAAAGAGCTTCAGCAAGGGATAGCTGTCTGGGTTGGCCTTTGATTCTTTCTTCACGAACAGGTAATAATCTTGATTCAGATGTCGATTCAAGCTCTAACAATTTCTTCTGGGCTTCAGTAATGACGTTTTTAGGAATACCAGCCATTTTTGCAACGCTAATTCCAAACGAGTGATCAGTCGAACCCTCTTTGATCTTATAAAGCAAGATTAACTTACCATTTCGCTCTTTAGCGGTCTGATGAAAATTTTTAATTGTCGAATAGTGATTTTCTAACTCACTAAGTTGATGATAATGCGTAGCGAATAGTGTCTTACTTTTCTTCTCTTTTGCAATATGTTCAGCAATAGCCCATGCTAATGATAAGCCATCAAAAGTGCTAGTACCACGACCCACTTCATCTAAGATTATTAATGAATTTGTAGTGGAATTATGAAGAATATGGGCTGTTTCGAGCATTTCAATCATGAAAGTAGATTGTCCAAACGCGAGTCTATCAAATGCGCCCACACGAGT
>JAEOTY010000083.1 GCA_016839625.1 Candidatus Hodarchaeota archaeon | reverse complement strand
AGATAAAAAGAATATTTACCTCTATCAGAAACTTAGTTATAATATTTTCAAAAAAGAATACATTAATGAAAAATTAATCCTTCTTTTTATGGAAAAAAAGATGAGTTGAAAGAATTGGTGAATTTCTAGAAAATAACCAATGTTTAGCTCATGAAAAGCTTTATTTTCGCTTTATTTAGTCTAAATGCCATTAATCTTTAAGGTATCGCAAATCAATCTTAACAAAATCATTGTTTGTATAGTAATTGTATTTTGAATTGAAATATAGGTTTTTCAATCATATCATTGGAAAATCTGGATTACTTTTTTTGCTATTGGTTCATATTTCCCCAAAAGGTGAAACAACTAAAAGTCTGAATGATTCAGTCTTGATAGAATCATAATTTACTACCTGCAGAGATCTAAAATTATTTAAAATTATTTTTGAACATTCAAGTATAGTATTAGAATTTTATACATCAAAACTTAAATGAGATTGGTTATTAATGAAGTTGGATGATAGATTAAGATATAGAGCGCTTCAAAGAAAATCTACTGAATTATATTATGCTGGAAAATATGAGGAAGCGATGAATATTGATACAGATCTAGTGAAAGATTTTCCTGAATTAAAAACTGCTACTTATTATTCAATGATAGTAACTGCATCAAAGATGAAGGATTATAAACTTTCATGTGAATTCTTAAAAGAGATTTTAGATGAAGGCGGGTGGTATTCTGAACTGATTTTACGACAAAGTCCTTCATTAAAACCCCTTCAAGGTATACCTGAATTTGAGGACTTGGTTAATTTAAGTGCGAGACGATCCAAGCGACCATCAAAAACTGAGAATATTACGGTTATTCCAGATAATGCTGACCCTCCTTTTCCTTTGATGCTTAGTTTGCATGGAGGGGGAGGCTTTATTAAGGATGAATTTGAATACTGGAAGCCAATTGTAGATCAGGGGTTTATTCTAGGGATACCTCGTACTACTAATCTTTACTGGTCAGGAATAGATAGTGCATATTGGCCAGATTACAAATCATCAGTTAAAGAAATTAGAAATTATATCGATAATATAAACAATAATGATATTATTGATTTCAAACGTCTTTTTGTTGGAGGATTTTCCCAAGGAGGAGGAATTGCAGTTCAAATGGCATTAACTAGGGATATTCCTGCATGTGGTTTTGTTGTTGTAGCTCCTGGAGGAGGAATGATTGATGAACCTGATAAATGGCAATCTTTGATAGATGAATCTAAAAATCATGAGTTACGTGGAATTATCATTCGGGGCACAGAAGACCTAGCGATTCCTAGGGATAAGTTACATGATCTTGTTAAAATGTTGAATAATAATAGAGTTCCCTGTAAGTTCCTTGAGTACCCTGGTCTTGGCCATTGGTATCCCCCTGATTTGGTTGATATGGTAACTTCTTCTAACTGGTTCTAAAATTGATTAAGTGGATAAGAATTCGTACTTTCTCTCTTTCTTGTGTATTTTCGCTTTATATTCTTGAGTCTATAAAATCATCTTTTTTCAGGCAAATTAGTAGATGAACTAGTATCTTTCGAAGAGTAACCATAATTTTAAGTCAAGTATTGTACATTAGAAAATAATTGTTTAACCAGCCTGATTAATTTTTTCGAACTGTGGAGAATTGTAATGAATAAAGATATAAAAACAGAGTCACATCGGGTTTTAACGACAGTTAGAAAAAGTTGCACTTCTCAAAGAATCATTTAATAATGCCAGAATCGTTAATTTTTAAAATAATGTTTTTTCTATCTTGTGCAATCTTATCTTGATGCGATATCTTGAAGATTAGTAGAAACCTTGGAATAATGTTCCTACTGTTCTGCTTTTTACCATTGGAAGATTTAGTTCAGTGTGTACATTTTTCACCGTGATAGATGGTCATTCTATCTTTTTTTGTGTGAATGAGGATAATAGTGAAACTTTTCAATACTCAAGAAGTAGAGGTAGAAATAAGGTTCTATAGGAAGAGTATAATGGAGTAATTAGGTAGTTCTTGCTAATAATCTAATAAACAAGGGACATCACCTATATTTAACAGTAATCAAAGCAAATTAAATTCATTAATATCATGTAGAAGCCTGTATCTATCGGTTTATGGTTAACATGAAATTGAGAAAAAAGTAAGAGAAAAAAGGTCGCAATCTTGCGACCAATGATTTTTTCTTCTCCGAGAGGATACTTGTCCTGCCTTTTCTAGATATTAATAATCTGTATTAGCTGGGGGTGCCATCTAGTTCAACATCTATTCCGATATCGAGATTCATGAGGCTTCCATTCAGTAAAGTATCTATAGACGTTTTAAATTCTTCGTTGGAATCTAAAATCAGTTTCATTTTTAACTTGATTCTAATTACTATGGAACCACCACTTTGTATGATATCTAGCGATGTATCAAGGTCAAAGAAGCTCCCAAGTAGGTCTATATCTACCTTGACTTCTGGATCCTCATCCGAAGTGGTAATTTTGACCAGAGTTTTGATTTCTGTTGAACCACTGCTCAATTTAACAACTATTTTCAGGCTAGCTTCATCATCGGAACTCATATTCAATTTTACGTCTATTAAGACGTCAGTTTCTTCTGGTTCTGGTTCAATCTCTTCAACACATAATGTTTTGAGGTAAACCTCCAAGGCATTCTGAGATTCACCATATACCCCGAGCCAAATATCTTCGTAATGTGGATTTGGGTACAGGTCTGCACTTGCCGTTAATCGGCCATAAACTGCTTCCAAGGGGTTGGTTGTCAAATTACCGTCACTATCAAACCATTCTTCAAGGAATTGAGGATTCTCCATGCTTGAGTTTGGGTACCAATTGATGTTCGTCGCTACCTGCTCTCCTTCGAGAGAATTATTATACTCATAAACCCAGCTGAGCCAGATCTTTTTAGATGGATGGTCATTGATTAGATTCGGGATTCGGATGTACCATTGGGCTGGCTGATCAAATACCACACGATTGGGGTTATATGACCAGGTTGGTATCGCACCAATAGCTTTATCCCATCCCACCAAGGGACTGCTGTTTTGAGGATTCAATGGGTCATCAAAAATCCACCCCAGTTGAACCTGGGCGTCAGTGTGCCAGTCTGGTAGTGTTCCAGGGCCTATCTCTAGCGGTTCAGGCTCTTCGACACAAAGAGTAATTATGTAAACTTCTACAGCATGTTTAGACCCTCCATATACTCCAAGCCAAATATCTTCATATTCAGGATTTGGATATATGTCTAAACTATGAGTTATCTGGGCATGAGTCGCCTGTAAGTAGTCAGTTGTTATATTACCATTACTATCGAACCAAACCTCGTTATATTGAATATTATCGTGCGTATCATAAGGAGACCAGGCAATATTTGTTGCTGACCGTTTTCCTTGAAAATAAGGGTCGAATTCATAGACCCAGCATATCCAGAATTTCTTAGATGGATGGTCATTGATTAAATTCGGGATTCGGATGTACCATTGCCCAGGATAACCAAATGCCATACGATCGGGGTCATATGACCAGGTTGGTATCGCACCAATAGCTTTATTCCATCCTACCAAGGGACTGCTATTTTGAGGATTTAATGGATCATCAAAAATCCACCCCAGTTGAACTTGGGCATCAACGTACCATTCTGGTAGAGTACTTGGTCCTATACTTCCAGTGATATCGTTTATCTCTGAAGTTTGGGATTTTGTTGATGATAGGTTGCTTCCTATATAGGAAATCATCGAACTAGCAAGGAATAGCGAACTTATCACTACTACTAAAGTCATATTTTTCTGATGTTTGTTTTTCATCTTTTTTCCTTCCATTTTGGAATTTTGTCTTATGAAGACTTTTTTTATGGGCCACCTGAAAATTATAAATTTTCCCTCTGCCAAATGCATTCAATGTTTGAGCTGAGTGTTAAAAGAGCTGAATATATGCAAAATAATTACAATGTCCTGATGACCGTTCCTTTAAAAGTTGGATAAACTTGGAGTTTTTTTAAAGGTTGGGTAAACTTGGGGGAATTGATAAAATATTAAGCCCTAATAAAATAAATAGATCAGGTTGACCAGTTATGGAATATAAATTTGACCATGATGTACTTGTGGAGCGTAAAGGAGAGAATCGTTTTGAAACAGAAATTTTCAGTGACTGGAACATCGTAGCTCCGAATGGGGGATACTTGATGGCTATAGCAGGTAAGGCTATTACAAGTATCTCTGAGTACCAGATTCCTTTGTCAATGACTGCTTACTATCACAAACCAACATCTCCTGGTTATGCTGAACTGATTGTTGATCGTGTTATAAAGAGTAAGAGGACAATTACCGCGAAGATTTCATTGATTCAGAAAGACACAGTAGTTATTTCTTACACGGGAATGTTCACTCATAAAAACGCATTTAGTGGAATGACTTTTGTTCAAAAACATCCTATATTACCTGATCCGTCCGTGTGTATCGAGCTACCTAATTCCCCCCTGTCCTTTTTCAAACAAGTGAGGTTGTCAGTTCCCCCTGATCAGCTGGACTGGCTGCAAGGAGTAGAAGGAAAAGAAACTGTTTTTTCTGGTTACCTCAGTTTCCAGGATAATCGTCCAATGGATGCACTGGCGGTATTACTGTTCGTGGATGCAACTCCTCCTCCCATTCTACGAAAAACAGGGCCTCTTGCATGGGTGCCAACAATTGAACTAACCGTTCAAGTTAGAAATATACCAACAGGTAGCTCTTTAGGATTTATCTCGAAAACTCGTTTTACTACTAATGGTCTCACAGAAACAGATATTGAGCTTTGGACTGAAGAAGGAAAGATTATCGCTCTTGGACGACAACTTGCTTTTATAAAGGAGAACGTTTAGCTGATATGAATCAGAAAAGATAAAGTGAGCTTAAATAACAGATGAATCATCACATCTTACATTGATATTAATTTAAATCTCAATTCTACTAACTTGAGAAGAGATTGAACAATAAAATCAATCAAATGTAAGATAGAACATTTAAAAATGATCTGCAAGACCCTATTGAAGCTGTACTTCCAAATTAATTCTTGAATAATGCCCGAATCGTTAATGTTTTTTATAATCACGTTTTTTCTATTTTAGGCGATTTTGCCTTGATGTGATATCTTGAAGAGTAGAAGAAGCCTTGGAATATTATTCCTATTTATCTTCTTTTTCCCATTAGCAGATTCAGTATCAGCGTGTACCATTTTTACTGTATCAGACAGTCAAAATACCTTTTTTTGTGCGAATGAGGATAATAGTGAAGCTTTTCAATGGAGAATATGGTTTAATCCTGCTACAAAATTCAAGTACGGAAGAGTTTTTCTTGGGTTCAGAATAGTGAACAATTTAGATGTTCCAATGGCAGGTATAAACGATCAAGGATTAGCCATAGATTTAAACGCGGTAGCTTATGCCCCAATAACTAAAAATCCTGAACGAGAGGATTATTATGGAGCTATCTTTACAAAATGGTTAGCAGATTGTGCAACGGTAGACGAAGTCAAAGAACAATTACCACTATACAATTTAATTGATCTAGAACAAAATTCTGACCAAATTCATGTTGCTGATGAAACAGGTAATGCAATGGTGATTGCGGTAGATTCTGATGGAGAATTGAATACCACGCACATTGCGGAAGATTATTTAGTTTCTACCAATTTCAATCTTAATAACAAAGAACTGTTGGATTGGGAACTACACCATAGTGGGAGGTATAATAGAACAGCAACTGGCCTTGAGACAATGCTTCAATATAACAATCTAAGTGTGGTTGGCTGTCGAGATATTTTAGAAGAAACCGCCTTAAATCCTAATTTAGGCTATGGTTTTGTAGCTGCTCTAAAGAACGGATTGATTTACCTTTATTCTCATGATGACTTTGAACGTACTGCAGTATTGGATATTCATGAGGAGTTGGCTAAAGGAGCTCATTCATATGCCATTGAAACTCTTGTTACCCAACAAACTGGTGTCATCAAACCTTATATTCGTAACAGTATTCTTTTATCATTATTAATCCTAATTACTGTGATTGGTTTATCTGGTGGAATTTATTTCTTTAACGTGAGGCCTTTATTACACTCAATACCGATCAAAGAAGAAACTTATGCTGGTTTAAAGTCGGCCATTGGTACCAGACTGAGAACATTGCAACCAAAGGCCCGTCTCCTAATTGCTTGTATTTTGTCTGTAGTTTCCTTCCTGTTTTTGAAAACTTTCATTAGAATTGGACCTATCTATGTAACCTTTGACTGGACTAATATAGTATACTTCTATTTTACGATTTTTCCTGTAATAGTAATAGGAACAAATTTCCGGCCATCAATTGCATTTATTTTATCCAGCTTAGGAATAATTATCGATGAATTGACCTTTTGTTTCCTACACGGTTATGGTGGAGAACTATGGATTCAGCTCATCTTATCACTAAGTTCTCTTGTTGGTACAGCCTTATTAATCTCTTTTCTACGGGAAAAAAACATGCTTCTAGCTTTCTTATCAGGATTTTTTTGGTATATTATTGGATTTTACATTCCAGCGTATTTCTATTATTGTGAACTGTTTTACTATGATGCCTTCGGGTTATTTTTCTATATAATTGCTCATGCTCTAATTTCCATTGTATTCATTCCAGCTGTTCTTCTCTTCAATAAGGCCTTCCAACGTCTTTCACAAAAACAGGATCTAGAGACCTTAATACTGCTGGGTATGACAAATTTAAACTAGAACGAGCATAAATTTAAACTGGAATGTATAAATTAAAAAAATAGGAATTAGGACTATAAAATTAATTCCCAATTGTGTCTTTTTTCGTTATTATTTGGCGTTGTATTTCTTAATAGATAGCAAAGGGATTATTTTATGTTAGAAAAACATGCAATGATGAAAACGAAAGGAAATTCCTCAGGATTAGAAATAGGAGTATTGAAATCTGTTTCTTTGGCAAAATAAACTTGATTGAAACCTATTTCAAGTAAAAGTTTCTTCACAACATCCATTTCGAAAACAGTTTGGTGAAAGATCTCGCTAAATCGTTCATATTTTCCATCTGGAGTAGGTAGAAATCCAGTAATTCTTCTAAGACCTTTTTTCTCTTCATAAATAGCACGACTGATTAACACATAATCGTCCGTATCAGTTATCTCAATCCCGTTCCATCTCGCCAATAAACCTTTATGGGTGTTGAGATCGAAAATAAAATAACCATTAGATGCAAGTACATGTTTTACGCAATTGAAACAATTTTTTAAGTTTTCTAAATTGTCAAAATGATTGAACGAATTAAATGTTGAAACTATTAATCCGAATTTTTTGTTAATATCAAAATTGCTAGCATTTCCGATCATAAACTCCGCTCTACCCGATTCAATATACTTTAAATTGTTGATTTTCGCATATTCAAGCATACATTCTGATTTATCGAGACCTATTATTTGGTGGCCTTTATGCAAAAAATAATTGGCTAATTGACCAGTTCCACAACACAGATCAAGGATTTCTTTGTTATGATGACTAATTTGAGTATTTTCATAGAAGCTGAGGAGTTTAGGAGCAATCCAAGTGGCAAACTGACTGAACTGTTGATTATAGACTTGTGCAAACAAAGATCCATAACTTGTCATTATTTACACCGAAAATTTATTCTGAATTTTTCTTTGTCAAATTCTAAAAGAATTTACTATATTATTAAAGCTTCTGATACATCCTGATGAATATTCTTTTTTTTTACAGGGATTGATCTAAAAGCAGACCAACTTGGGTTGTTCATTCCAGCTTGAAAATGTAATTTGAGCTGTTTTATTTATTTGATCTTAAAAATAATAAAGAAAAATGTAGCTTATTTCCCAGATTGTATGAATATTTATTGTCCTTTCTTAGATTCCTTCACATTCAGGAGACTTTGCATCTGATTAAGTAAATCAGGTCGTTGTAAAAGAACCTTCAGGACACTTATTGCATCGGTAATGGAATTTAGTTGAGCAATGTCAATTTGGCTAAGAGAGTCGGCGAATTTTGAATTTTTTCCTGCTTTCTTAATTAATTCCTGTTTGGTTTGATATTGTAAGTTGAAAAATTGCTTGAAAAGTGAATTGAAGGCGTCCTTATCGGGTTGTGAGGTATGTAACAATTCACTTAGTACAGTCCGAAGTACCTGAGAGTATATTTCACTATTCTCTGATTCCCACTTTTCTAGCTTTTCGTCATCTAACTCGGGGAAAAAAATCTTAGCTGTTCTACAATATACCTTCTCACAAGAACGGCTTCCTACTTTCTCACGATAACCAGCGGCGGCCACCAATCCTGCTTTTTCCAATTTTTCTAAATGACGGTAAGTCGTTTTTAATGTATAATCATATTCACCTGTTTTTTGATCCTGATAGAGATTGTGAATATCCTTTACACTCATAAGATTATTTTGCAGGGCACTAATAATGAGATAGTGTTCTTTTATTATATCGAATTCTTCTTTTGAAACTATCTTCACATTATCAGGTTCATACGTAATGAAAAAGCAATAGTCTGTTGAGTCTCTGTCTATTTTATGTTTATTCTTCATTATATGACACTCGGGGAAAAAAAAGGAAAATTTCATTAGAAATTTT
This sequence comes from Candidatus Hodarchaeota archaeon, assembly GCA_016839625.1. Taxonomy (GTDB): domain Archaea; phylum Asgardarchaeota; class Heimdallarchaeia; order Hodarchaeales; family Hodarchaeaceae; genus Hodarchaeum. Next base: position 11,192 of record JAEOTY010000083.1, on the reverse strand, counting down.
AGAAATATTGCTGATTTTAATTGTAAATTCGATGTAGATAAAGTTTTGTCATAAAGGTAAATTTAATAAATATGATTACAATTATTGACATTATTGGTTAATAAATGTCACGAATTGTAAAAACCTTATCTATAAGAAGAAAACCCAGTTTTATCATTTTGCTAATATAGATAATAACATTTGAAGATTATTAAGGATTCTTTGGAATGACAAAAACCTAATTGATTATAGATAGAGAAATGACGCTGATAAAAGAGAGATGAATGAGAATGAAGGTAAAATATAGGCATTATGAACCTGATCTCGGATTAGAAGAGCTTCAAGCTAAGGTTTATTCAGAAGTGTCAGGCCTTCCTACTTCCGCTAAAGAGATCAAAGAGCGAATTCAAGGTGACAAAAGAGACCCTAAAATGATTAGGTATGCTTTAACGGATGAAAAAGAAATTCTAGCTTACGTTCAAGCAAGAGATTCACCTATAAGGTTAGGAAGAACTGCGATTAGTTACCCATGGGCTTTACAAGAATGTCCTAAAGAAGTTCAATATCGTCTTTTTGATGATTTAGTGGCATATCTTCGAAAAAGACAAAACACAAAGGAGATTATTACAGGAGTCGTTCTACGGTCCTTGATTAAGGATCAGCAACTTAAATTTTTTCAAGAAAAGGGATTCTTTGAAAAAGAAAGAATAAGCCGTTATATTTCTGATTATGATATAAGGGAATTAGTAACTTGGAAGATATCAGAAGAGATTACTGAGTTTACTAGTCGATTGGGCACATTAGATGATCTAGATCAACTTATTGATCTTATTCAGCGTGATTCATATACTTCTCTTATGCTTCCAACCTCCAAAGCTATAACAGACTATCTGAAGAAAAAAGTACTAAAAGATGGGCATTTAATACTAATCTTCGAAGATGATTTACTAGTTGCAGCTAGAGCACCCCTCCTTATTGAACCTGACAATAATTTAATAAAAGAAAATGAGGGAGAACGAGTCATTATTCGTTTTTCTGCGATTCGGCCAGGTTATCAAACAGCCTGGAAACGGTTATTGATTGAAATCTCGAAAGAATGTGCGATAGCTGGATGGTCCGAGATTCCTTTGAGGGCTTATTTCTGGTTTTTCGCGATGTCGCCTCCAGCTATGGCATTGGTTGAATTAGACCCCAAATTTGAAGTTCTAGAAATTATTCTAGGTTTAGATCTTAAAGAAAGAGGAGATGATCAGTTATGAAAGTGATTTTTAGAGACTATGAACCCAATCAAGGATTAGAAGAACAACAAGCAAGAATCTATACAGAAGTATCGGGACTCCCTGCTGATGCAGAGGAGATAAAAAGACGATTTAAAGGGGAGAAAAGAGATCCTAAGAGTGCTCGGTATGTTTTAACGGAGGATGGTAAACTTTTAGCTTATGTACAGACCAGTAAATGGGCCGCAAGACCAGGAACGTATATTATAAGTTTTCCCTGGGCTTTACCAGAGTGTCCTCCTGAAGCTCAAGAGAAAATCTTTGATGATCTACTAACGTGGTTAAAGGATACTATTCATCCTCAAGTACTTGCAGGTGAAGTCGTATTTGATACAGCTACAACAGATAACCGTATTACATTTTTTCAGAGGAAAGGATTCGTTGAAAAAGAACATCTTTATGTAAATAGTGTTGATTTTAACTTAAAGGACGTTTGTAATTGGGAGATGACTGACGAAATTGCCTCTTATACGTGTAGATTAGGCACAACTGAAGATCTTGATCAAATAATTGAAGTATGTCACGCGGATAATTATATGCGTGACGTCTTCCCTAGTGTTGAGGAGGCTAAATATCACATCGAAAATACTTTTCTAAAGAATGATCATAACAAGCTAATTCTCAAAGACGACCAGATGGTCTCTGCAGGTCTTCCATATCGCAGCAAATTAACAAGGGGAAAAAACAAAGGGCTTGAAATAATTAGCTTAACATCAGCAACACGTCTAAACCATCCTCAAGCATGGAAACGGTTAGTAATTGAAGTTGCTAAAGATTGTATCAAACGAGGTTGGGAGGATCTTCCCTTAAGAATTAGCACATTATTTTTTGGGTATTCAATGAATGCAATTCATCTAGCACAATTACAAGAGGGAATTGAATGTTTTGCCGCTCTTTATGCTCTTCCTTACTAGGATAGTGAGCTGAGATGGAGAATCAAAATAAATGGAAGTATTAATAGGAATTCCTCTTTATAATGAACAGGCATACATTTCTGAATGTATTCATTCTCTATGTGAATTTTTAACCATAGAATGTTCAGAATTTGAGATAACAGTATTATTGGTAGACGACGGGAGTACAGATAAATCTCGAAATATCTATCAAAAGTTATCAAAACAGTATCCCTTTCAATATATTAGGCATGAAGATGGGCCTCGTGGATATGGAAATACGATTCTGACGCTATTTGAACAGGCAAAATCAAATTATGATGTCTTGATTACATTTGATGCTGATCTACAGCACGCTCCTATTAGTATCAGAGAGATCATTGATCTTCTTAATTATAATTCCGATATCGATCTAGTTTCCACGAGTCGTTATCTCTCCTATCGCTTTTGGCATCAAAATACAGAAGTTCCAGTGGATCGGTATGTTCTAAACATGTTGTTAACAAGAACAATCAATAAATGCTTTAATTTAGGAATAACTGATGCCTTTTGTGGTTTAAAAGGATATAGGGTGAAGTCCCTTCCAAATACTCTTGATCATGCTGGATATGCGTTTCCTTTAGTTTTTTGGCAATATGTTTCGCAAACAGGTCTTAAACTTAAGGAGATAGAAACACCAATCATATATCGGTTAGATCGTCGAAGTCGTGGTGAATGGAACTATCGTGTAAAGGAATATTTCAGGGTACTTGAGTCTATTATCTCTTCCCCTACATTGAAGCAGATTGTTCAACAAGATTACACACAAGCAATTGAAATGCTGACTGAGATAATGGATCATCATTCAAACTTCCCAATCTATACTTATAACGATTTCTTCAAGAGTAGTTATGTTGATCAACTTATAACGGACATAGGGAGAAAGGAAGAACAATTAACATGCTTATTCTATCAAACAGCATCTGTTATTCAATTAGATAAGACAATGTTCTATTCCGAAAATGATCCTAATTTTATAAATGGAAAATTGTTATGAAAAATCATGAGAAGGTGAAAGAAGTGGAATATCGGAGCTTAGGTCAGACTGGGGTAAAAGTCAGTCCATTATGTTTAGGTACTATGAACTTTGGGTCTCGAACACCCGAGAGTGAGGCTATTGAGATAATTAATCAGGCTATTGATGCTGACTTGAATTTCATTGATACAGCAAATCTTTATGGAGATGCAAATGAGGGAGTGGGTCGTAGTGAAGAAATTATTGGGGAAGCTTTGAGACAAAACGGTAAGCGTGAGCAGATTGTTCTCGCTACAAAAGTATACTTTCCAATGGATCCTGAGGATCCCAATAGTAGCGGATTAAGCCGTAGGCACATCATCGCAGAGTGTGAAGCTTCTCTAAAACGGTTAGGAGTAGATTATGTTGACCTATATCAACTCCATCGTCCATCAGATTATATTCCAATTGATGAAACTCTTCGTGGACTAGATGATCTTGTTCATAGCGGGAAAATACGGTACATTGGTACTAGTGAATTTTCAGCTTGGCGAATTATCGAAGGACTCTGGGTATCAAGTAAATTGTTATTAAATCGTTTTGTAACAGAAGAACCATTTTACAACATGATAGACCGTTCAATTGAAAAAGATGTCATCCCAGTGGCTCGAAAATATAATATTGGTATTTTACCATACTCTCCACTAGATGGAGGTATTCTAACAGGTAAATACCAACGTGATACTCCCTTTCCTGACGATACACGCTTTACTTTTGAACCCTGGAAAGGTATATGGGACTGTGATCTAAATGAGGCAGTTAATGACCTGTTAGATGTATTGACAGAAATTATAGAGGAAAAAGGGTGTACAATGAGCCAATTCGCCCTTGCATGGGTAATGGCACAACCTGGGATTACCAGTGTTATCATAGGCCCACGCACTACGGAACAACTGAAGGACAACCTAGGTGCATTGCATGTGAAGCTGACTAAAACTGATTTTCAACGAATTGACACCCTGGTCAAACCAGGAACAAGTCTTATATGATCCTACGTACATTTGAGGGTAAAAACATTGAATATTCACTTACACAGATTTTATCAAGAATAGTAATATTGATCAACCTAAAATGGGTATAGAGATGAAGAAAAAGAAATTGAAATGCATATGTAATCATACAAGTCGAAATTCAACCAAATTAAGCACAAGTTAAAGGATGAAAAATAGTTATGAAAGTAATTTACCGTCATTATGAACCCAATCAAGGGCTAGAAGACCTGCAAGCAAAAATCTATTCAGAAGCATCAGGACGCCCTGCGTCAGGTGAAGAAATCAGAGCAAAATATAAGGATCAAAAAAAAGATCCGAAAACAACTCTATATGCGCTAACGGAAGACGGTGACCCTTTAGCTTATGTCCAAGCTACAGACTCAAGTTCGCACATAGGTCGAACACACATTAGCTATCCTTGGGCTCTACTAGGATGTCCAGCTGAAGCCCAAGAAAAGATTTTTGACGAAGTCTTCGAATACTTACTTCAGCGTGAACAGACTTTTGAAATCACTGCTCCCTTGGTGATTAATGTAGAAGGTGTTGACAAACGGATAGAATTTTTTCAAAGGAAAGGTTTCTTTGAAAAAGAACGAATGTATTATTATTCTTACGATTTTAACATTAATGAAGTCTGTAATTGGGAAATAGCAAATGAGATTCAATCTTTCACTTGTCGCGCTGCTACCTTAGGAGATCTTGAAAAACTAATTGAACTTTGTCAAATAGACCCAAACTGGCAATTCTTGACCAAGGAAGTTGCTACGAATTACTTCAGAGATCGGGTGCTCAAAGATGGAAATACGGTTTTAATTTTCCACAACAATCAGGTAGTGGCTACTGGAGCTATTCTGAGAGTTCACCCAGGTACATCTGTTCTTAGTGGGGATGAAGAACGAATATTATTGAGATTTTCAGCAGTGCGGCCAGGATATCAACTTGCATGGAAGCAGATGCTCATTGAGCTCGCTAAAGAATGTGTCAAATTAGGTTGGGCTCATATTCCATTAAGAGTTAATTTCCGTTTTTATGCTAGTTCTACTGTTGCTGTTAATCTGGCAAAACTAATATCAGAACTCGATGATTTCGAGGTTCTTTTGGCCTTCAAGAAAAAATAATTAGAGATCCATGAAATGAAAATGATGAGATTAGGAAAAACAAACCTTAATGTTTCAAGGGTTGGAATCGGGGGCATACCAATCCAGCTTCCACCTGAAAAAGAAGCAATAAAGGTGATACAACGATGTATTGATCTAGGAATTAGTTATATTGATACATCAATCGCCTATGGAACTAGTGAGGAACGTATAGGTAAAGCAATACGTGATGAAATTGGGCGCTCTTATGCTGATATTGAATTAACTGTGCTCGGTACCATCAGAATAGCTCCAGATGCCATGACTTCCACGGAAATCATTGATTTATGTAATGAATTTGCAGACATGGGTTTTCAGCATGTCATCTTCAATATGCCTGACTCCCATAAGATAAATCCTATTGAAATTATTGGACAGAAGTAATACCACAGGTGAAGGATATATAATGACAAGAATGTATAGAAGAACGGATTAAAACTATTCCAATTGTATATATCAACATATAAGAATAGAGTAATTTGGGAATAAGAAATGAAAATTGGTTTACATATTGGCAAATTCGACTGGCCAGGGAGTCCAAATAATATCGGTGAAAAACTGGTAGAAATCGTTAAAACAGCCGATGAAATGGGATTTTATAGTTTTTGGGTCATGGATCACCTTTTTCAACTAGGAACACAGTATGGTGAAATTCACGGCCCTGTTGAGACCTCAATGTTGGAAGGATATTGCACTATCTCGTATTTAGCTGCTGTAACACAACGAATCAAGGTTGGATTACTTGTTACGTGTAATTTCTTTCGACATCCTAGTATCTTAGTTAAAATTATTTCAACTATTGATGTTCTCTCTGGTGGTCGTGCTTATCTTGGTATCGGTGCAGGATGGTTTGAACGTGAAGCAAAAGGATTAGGAATACCATTTCCATCAATGAGTGAAAGATTTGAACGTCTAGAAGAGATTTTGCAAATTGCGAAGCAGATGTGGAGTGAAGAGATAAAACCTTTTGAAAGAAAACATTTCCACCTCGCCGAACCATTGAATAGTCCTCAACCTTTATCCAAACCACATCCGCCAATTCTAATTGGAGGTGGAGGAGAGAAAAAAACATTAAGACTTGTAGCAAAGTATGCAGATGCTTGGAACTTGGTTATAGGGTCACCTCTAGCTGATATTGGTGTTCTTTATGCCAGCTTCGATCTTAGCTTCGAACGTATTCAAAGAAAGCTGACGATTTTAAAACAACATTGTGATGACATTGGTCGAGATTTCGACGAAATTGAAAAAACAATTGTAACGTATATCAAGTTAACTCCTGGTGACATGAATGCTTCAGATATTATCAGTTTATGTCATAATTTAGGTAAATTGGGTATTCAACATGTCATCTTCAACATGCCTAATGTCCATGAGCTAGATCCTATTAGGATTATTGGCGAAGAAGTTATTCCACAAGTGAAAGGTATTGAATAAGGAGAATAAGGAGAGGTTAAAATATCGTTTCTCTTGTTTTAGTCGTTAACGATTGGAAGAGAGAAATCTATGTAAAAATTAAAATGGTAAATCTCTAATCCTAATCTTTTTATCGTCCAGAATGATTATTGATCCTTTCCTGATGGCTTCTTGAACCTTGGGTAATGATTCCTCTAGAATTCCATTTGCATTCTTAATTCTCGGATCTTCTAATCTTAAGATGATGGTAGATGGTTTTTTAGACTGTATAAAAGCCAAAATTTCGCTATCTCCACAGGTCTTTATGGCTATGATCCTGTTAAACTTCCATTAAATTCGATCGAGGATGTTTGGTTAACAAGTGATTACTTAGGAACTGCTAAACAGGTAGTACTGGCAACAAGTACTGGAGGAACAACCTTTAATCCACTGCTTATCACTGACATATACGACCACTATGGTAGTAACCTAGCATTTGATGGACTCATTGGTAATACACCCTCTAGAGAGGTTGTTCTCCCATCAGGGATAGATCCAGATACTTGGATGATGAATAAGTATAACACTACTAGTCACATGACACTTTATCCGAGAATTGCAGAATCAATGGGTACTTGGGCATCAAATGGTTTGTCGTACGACATGGATGTAAGAGAAAATGTCTATTTCCATGATGGGGAAAAAGTTGATGCGTGGGATGTTGCTTTTTCCTTCCAAGCACCTATCATTCCCGATATAGGTGCATCCCAATACTCAAACTTGTTAAAACCATTTAGTCTAGATGATAAAACCGCGAAACATGGGAATTATTCCTTTACAGTTACAGATGAGAATAATGATGGTTTTTTTGAGCATATCAAGTTTAACTTGAACCAAGCACTCACTTCCTTCGAGACAAATAACCTAGGGGCATTTTTGCTGCCAGAACATGTACTTGGAGATCCTGTTGATCATGGTTTCAATGCTACTAGTCATTTTTCTCCTAATGATAAGTGGTTTGTCAAACCTGCTGATTGGCAATATCATTCCACTACTACTGGGCGAAAAACTGATCCTGGCGGTTACGCTGGGCCTATTGGTTGTGGTTCTATGATCTTTAAAGAGTACGATTCGACTACTGGTACAATTTCCCTTCAGAAATTCAAAGATATCATGTGGGGCAACACTACTAGTCAGTGGGTATCCGCTCCAGGTATTAGCCACTGGAATATTGGCAATCTAGATAGTATGCCAGTTACAGCAAAAGTAATTCTTGCTAGAATGGAACCTGCCATCGCTGATATGAAGACTGGTGGTGTAAACATTATGGATCCCCAGTTCACGATGGCGAACATTCTCGACGAACTCCAAACCGAGGCCTCAATTCAGCCTGTCCTCTCACCTGAGAATGATTGGCAAGCCATGTATTTTAATCCCAAGTTTGAACAAGATGGTGTTTACCATTTGCAGAAGAAAGGTGTCTGTCATGCGATCTCTCATATAGTACCTCGTGAGGACATTAACACTTACCTCATGAAAGGTTTAGGCTTCCCTGCTTACACTCCTATACCCGTTAATTCGTGGGCAGCTATTCCTGAAACTGAACTGCTAGAATTCAAGAATGCTTTACAGGCAACTGATAATTCTACCCCCGAAGCGAATGTTGTGACAGCATACGATGAGTATTCAATCGACAAGGCATTTGATTGGCTTGATACCGAAGGATATAATACTACTGAGTGGCGAAAATACACCGAAGTCACTACAACCACATCTACTAGAGGGTTGACTCCTGGTTTCGAGTTTTTTGGAGTTATTGTCTTGATTGTCTTTCTTACAATTCATTCGATTCTGAAGCGTAAAAAATTGTGAATCATCTTTGTTCCAGACCTTATTGTCGATTCCACTCTTTCTCTTTATTCTCTCATTTTACCATTGAGAGATGAAAATGCTCCAGTTGATTTAATTGGAGAATAAACAAATGAGGTTCTCTATGGTCATGTACTAGATGCACTCTTGAAAGGTTTTTTATGAAAGTGTAGCATAATAAGTTTATGACAAGAAAATTCGTTTGCATTAATCTTTCTAAGGGACTTTGCAATGCCAGTTAAGAGACCTCTTCTGATATTGTTCATCACATCTTTATTAGTCTGTGTTGTTGGGAGTAATATTCAAGTACAAGCTTCGGAAAAACCAGAGTATTTCTTCTTTGTGCATATGATTGCTCCTACATCCAATCCTGTGCGGATGCAATATGCCCAACTCATGGAAGGAGAGCTACCCAAAATTGGAATTGGTGCTGAATTATCCTTAATTAGCTGGGCTGCATTAGGGCCTCGTTGTACTGACCAAGAAGTAGGAATGTATAGTGAAGGTGGATATGACATATGTTTTATTGGTTCAGCTTATACCATAGGTTGTAGAGGGACCACAGGGCCATTTGAAGTTCTTCGTTGGCTTTTTGGATCAGAAGAAATTCCGCCATCTGGGTTAAATGTGGGATATTGGAGCTCAGAACTTGAACAGGGATATAACAATTATCGTGCGCAAGAGTCTGATGATTTACTCGAGAAAATCACAACTAATCTGAACTTAACCGAGGTTAAATACGACATCCATGAATGGCAAAAACTTTGGTATGATACGATGCCGAATGTTCTGATTTATAACCAATACGAGGTTCAAGCTATTTCTACTGGCCTTTATGGATACGATCCAGTTCAAGCTTATCCTCTGTTATCCATTGAGGATATGTGGACAACGATTGATTACTTAGGTGGTGACCAGGTAGTAGCAGCAGCAAGCACTGCAGGTGCTACGTTTAACCCAATGATTGCTACTGATGTGTATGATCAGTACATGAGTGCCCAATCTTTTGATGGACTCTATGGCAGAACTCCTTCCAAAGAAGCTGTTCTCCCAACAGGGACAAACCGAGCGACCTGGATGACTGACAACTATGGTACCACTGATTATCTCGCCCTTGTCCCAAGAATGGCAACGAAAATGGGTAACTATTCTGCAAACGGGTTATCGTACCAAGTTGATATGAGAGATGACATCTATTTCCATGATGGACACAAAGCTGATATGTGGGATCTCGCCATGAGCTTCCAAGCACAGATGACACCTGATGTTGCTAGTAGTGTATATTCGAACATAGTAATACCATTTGGTCTGGATAACAAGACTGGTAAACATGGTAATTATTCCTTTGTAGTTTCTGATCCGAATGGAGACGGCCATGATGAGCGAATCAATATAACTTTAGCCACAACCTTTGCTCCATTTGAGGGTGACTATTTAGGACAGAGTTTCTACCCCGAGCATATTCTTGGTGATCCAGTCACCCACGGTTTTACAACTGCTGGTGACTTTGACCCCAATAATCTATGGATCACTAAACCTGCCGACTGGAAATACCACTCTACCACTACAGGCCGAAATACTGACCCAGGTGGTTATGAAGGACCTATTAGCGTTGGTTCAATGATTTTCAAAAATTTCGACTCTACTACAGGTTTTGCTACTCTTCAGAAGTTTAACCAAACCAAATGGGATAACGCTACTAGTGCATGGGTAACAGACACTAGCGTCAGCCATTGGAATATTGATGCCCTTGATAAAATGCCAAACAATGCTAAGGTCATTGTTGCTTCTATGGACTCTGCTCTCGCTGATTTGAAGACTGGTGGAGTCAATATCATGGATGTCCAGTTTACAATGGCCAACATTCTCGACGAGCTTCAGGTAGAAGCCACGATTCAAGCTGTTCTCTCACCTGAAACTGGATGGCAAGCTATTTACATGAATCCCAAGTTTGAGCAAGATGGAGTTCATCATCTGGCTAAGAAGGGGGTACGACACGCAATTTCTCATATGGTTCCGCGAGAGGATATTATTACATACCTCATGAATGGCATGGGAAGTCCAGCTTTTACTCCCGTGCCAGTTTCATCTTGGGAAGCTATCTCTGAGGCTGAGCTGATAAACTATAAACAAAACTTAGAAGGAACTGACGGTTCGAAACCCCTAGCTAAGTTCGCTATAACGGCATATGATCAATATTCGCCGTATTTAGCATTTAATTGGCTTGATACCGAAGGATATAATACAACTAAGTGGAGACAACTAGAAATTGAACCATTAATGCCTCCTGACTGGCGGCCTGACTTGCCATATACTTCTACTAATATTGATACAACACCAATCATTCTTGGTTTCCTATTTGTCTCTGTTTTATTGATAATAATATACATCTCTGGTTATATATATCTTATGCGTAAAAAATAATGAGTTTAATTTACTCCATTCTTCATTATCCTTTTTGCTACATCTTTTTCTTTTCCAATGAGAATTGAAGTATTCAAATTTGGAATCAGCAGTAATTAAAAAGAGAGTTCGTCTAATAACTTGCTATAATCCTCTTTCGATAATCCCTCTGACTTTTCATAAACTTCCTGCTGCTT
>JAEOTY010000082.1 GCA_016839625.1 Candidatus Hodarchaeota archaeon | reverse complement strand
TAGATCATAATCTAAAACGCGCCACGATCAAAGCTCTTGAACAAGCTGAATTAGATCTAGGAGCTCAACCAACAGCTATTCTGTATTTCACTGGCTCACATTCTGGGGGAGTAAAAACATATAACCAGGCGATGGCAGTAATTCGGGAAAAATATCGAAATGTTCCATTAGCAGGGTGTTCTGGCCTCGGTATGGCTAATAAAGATGATCATGGGTTAAAAGGGGCAGGAATGATGTTGATCACTGGAATATCTGCAACGAGTTCAATAGTAAAACGGTTTCGTATTGGATCTTGGATAAAAACAAAGAAAGTTGTTAGAACCTGTGAAAAAATTACAAATTCTGAGAACGAAAGACATTCTAATACCACACATGTCTTTTTCCCTCCTGGGGTTGGATTTCCAAAATTTGTAGCAAATTTGTTAAATCATAAGATTGAAGGAATAAATCCATTCATGGCTTTGAACAACCGAATTTGGCGTAAATGGCCTTTTCTTTCAAAATTGGCTGGAAAACCTATTGAAATATTGATGGATATTGCTGGGGTCGGAATTTCTTATTCTTCACCTTGGCCTCTTTTCACTCAGCTCTATAAAAAAGGAATACATTTCACAGGAACTTTTGGAGCTGATCCATTGACCATGCTTAAATCATATCAGTTTTATAACTATAAAGCATATAAAGATTCGTTAGTATTCATGTCGATAAGCTCTCCAGAACTCCGATTCGAAAGTAAAACAGATTCAGGTGCAAAAATTATCCCTGAAAAGAAATTAAATCTTGATAGCTTCATCAACGGAGGATTTGCTCCTAGAATTAATGGGAAATGGGGCACTGAAGCTCTTCTCGAGTTATATGGAATGGAAAAATCCCCAGATATCTTGGAAAGATGCACACAACGGTCTTTTTATTCGCATACTCATCGTCCTCTGTGTGTCATTGATGAAAATCAAAATCAAAATCTATATGCTTTAGCAGTCAATCCAAATCTAAAACCTGCAATGATTACTGTACCCAGTCAAATAGCTAAAAAATTAATGGTTAAAGACTCAAAAAGTTGTAGAGCATTTATTGGCGACCAAAGTTTAACAACCATAGAAAGATCATTAGAGAAAACTTTAAGTAATTTAATTACAGAAGACACTATTTTTGGACTATTTTTTGATTGTGCAAATAGAGCAGTAATAGTTGGAGATAAATTTGATCAATACATTAAGAAATTTCAGAATTACCTAGGCAACGTCCCTTATTTGGTTATTTTTTCAGGTGGGGAAGTTAACTACCAGGATTGTCCAATTATTAATTTCAGTACGGTTTCCAATGTGGCGAAAAGTATAGCACCTGTTCATTGACATCTCCATCACTTTATTACTTAATAGTATAAAAGGAAATGGGATGAATGTGTCTTTTCTTCATGTTTTCCTTGGTGTTTCTACAATTTCAAGAGATTTACAGGATTTAAGCCTAAAATATTTCAGCCTGCAAATTGTAACCTCAGGAATTTATCTGAGTTATGCTTGGATTTCGCTATATTATCTAGCAGTTCTAAACTCATTTTCAAATTTCGGGACAATAGTAGCAATTGGAATGTTATGTGGGGCCATTCTCGATTTACCCCTCGGTTTACTAACTGATCGGTTTGGTCAAAGAATTGCATTTTGTAGTTCATTATTCTGTTTAGCAATATACTATCTAGGATTAATTTTTGCTACAAAACCAGTTGATCTAGTTTTTCTTGAAATAATTGTGGGAATCTATTCTGCTCTCCTCTCAGGATCTTTTGTTACTTGGTTTATGAACTCATGGGAAGTCATCTCACAGAAAGAAACCAATAATGGAATGTCTTTTCGCATTGTTATGGGGAACATTACTTTTGCTAAGACAATTATTACAAGTCTAGCAATATTCTTGGGAGGGTATATGCTTCAACAAGATTATCTCTTGCCTCAAACAATCTTTCTATTTCAAGCATTAATTGCTGTTTTCGGTATCATTCTAGGAATGAAATTCATTTCTCCTTATATATTAGAAAAAGAAATTAAATCTCAAAAAGAAAAAGTATCGAGATCGAATCCCGAACTGGATTATAAAAAGAGCCCCTTAAATCTGATTACACGAATTAATTATATCCAAGAAAAATATACTAAAACAATCCCTTTCTTTGTGAGTTTTTCACTCCTCTTCTTTACATCATACGCCTTTAATTCATTAATTTTCTCTGCATTAGTATACGAAATTAGCTCTCCAAGTCAAACCTTTCATCAAACTGATATAACAATTCAATTTGCTACTATTTCTGTCTTACTTTTATCTATAACCCGAGCCTTGTCAGATTTCACCTTTGCAATTTTCAGTCGTCTTTCTGGAAAAGTGACTGCTTTCATCCAATCCCCCTATAAAGGAATCCTTTTATTCTACTGTTTCGCTTATCCAATTGCCTGGTTAGCTTATTTGGTTATTATGATTATTAATTTTTCGCTTTTTGTAAAACTAGGATTGATTGTTCTGATCTTTTTTCTTAGAATTGCTCTGGTAGGGCTTAGTACTGGCCTCTATTATGCACTCTTCCTTAATGTTACTTCTTCTAAAATAAGGAGCTCGCAAGAATCTCTTTTCAATACAATTAATTTAGTACTAAGTATTATTGGATTCGAATTCCTAGGTGAAATCCTAGACTCTTCAAGTTTCGTGGGTGCTCTTATTTTTTTGCTATGTGTAAGTTGCTTAGGAGTTCTTGTACTAATCGCTGCACGAAATGCAGATATTATTAAAACTGATTGAGGATAGAGAAATTCCACCTATACCCCCTTTCTTTCATGTAGATGAATTTTTTCGATGAATTATATTTTAACAAAGCATGATCAAGAATGAGAGGGTGATTTGATTTCCCCGTCAATCCCTTTAACTTTTTAAAATATCCATCAGGTATTAAAATGTGATTTTTTCTTGATATCTCAAAACACTCCCCTCATCGTATTAATGACAGATTTTGGTGATGATGCTTATGTTGGGGTCATAAAAGGAAGAATACTTCAAATAAATCCCTCAGCAAAAATAATTTCGCTTACGAACCACATTAAAAACCATGATATTCGTTTTGGTGCATTTATCCTAGTTAAATCTTACAAATATTTTCCGCGCCATACTATTTTTCTAGTTGTGGTAGATCCTGGGGTAGGAAGTCGCAGAAAAGCAGTGGCAATAAAAAAAGATGATTATTACTTCATTGGGCCTGACAATGGAATTTTCTCACCTATTCTTAAAGATAGTTACAAGATCCTCATAGTAAATCTCTCAGTTCCAAGTGATGTGTCGAATACTTTTCATGGACGAGATATATTCGCTCCTGCAGCTGCAAAGCTCAGTCAAACCTATTCAATTATTGAATTGGGATCACCTGGTACAATCCAAACCAATTTAGAATTCTTTTGGGATCCAATTACATCGACAGGAGAAGTCATTTTTATAGATCATTTTGGAAATATTATCACCAATCTTCCAAGTTCAAAGACCATGAAATATAACAAAAAATATCTTGTTTCAACAACCCGTATCAAACAGATTCTGGAATTCAAGCGAAGTTATTTTGAAGGTTCTGATAAGATTCCTTTTCTCCTTGTGAATAGTTTTGAAACATTAGAAATTGCTCTCCGTAATGCTAAAGCTGCCGATGTTTTGGATATTATTCCTGGTGACAGAATTCAAATTCAATTAATTGAAAATGAGGAAAATTGCTGCTAAAAAGAAAGAAGAGAAGATTATTTAATCCCTAGAAAACCTCGTAAAGCTGGATTCATTTCCGCAACTCTTTCCTTACTAATCAGTTCAAAGTATTGTCTCATAATACTGACCGATAAAAGAATGCCCATACCAGAGCCTATTGCGCCCAGGAAATCTGCGAATGCTGCCAAACAACCAATAAACAGCCCACCTATAACTGCTATTGTAGGAATATACATCTCTAATCTTCGTTCAACTATCTTCTTGCTTCTCCGCCATCCTGGCATTTGCATCCCTGATTGTAAAAACTGGTTTGCAACATCACGGGGACCCATGCCAGCTGTCTCTAGCCACATTACTGAAAAAATAATTGATAGAATAATCAGAATAACAGCATAAATTAAAGCGCGAATAAAGGATGGTATGAGTTGCTCTCCTGCCCCACTAATATCAAAAACACCCAATTCTCCAATAAGTGATCGTGGCGGAGTAAGAAAATAAACCAGCCCACTTGTTGGAATATATTGGTTAGAGGTTGGATCTTGTTTAAAAGTTCCCAAGATTGCAGATAATAGATTACTTGAATCCCTACCAGTAGTGCTCCATACCATTTGAGCAATGAAGTAGATGTCTGCGAAAACCGCAGAGGTTAAAATCACTGGGATATTTGAAACATAGAGCAACTTAATGGGATAGGTTGAACGGATACCTTTGTATTGTGCATAAGAAATTGGGATTTCAATACGCATAGACTCAAAATAAATCACGATTACGAACACAACGATTGTAGCAATCACAGAAAGAAGAGAGAGAGAAGGTAAATTAAGATGATCACTCTCAATAGGACTATATCGGAAAAATAAATGAACTATCGCATTAATGGGATCTGTTTGTGTAGCCCAAGCGATAAACGCGAGAACAATGCCTCGATATGAGGTTACCACATCTGGTGATCCAAGTTCACCTGGGCCCTCCGCCATTGGATTTGCTGCAAAAAATCCTTGAAATATCTGTAATCCGACACCCCCCGCGATGAATAAAGATATACCTGATCCTAAACCCCATCCTTTCTGCACCATTTCATCAATAAGAATGATAATGATACCTGCTGCTAAAAGTTGAGAAATTATGGCCAGCTGGCTATAGAGATCAAGATCGGTTCCATAAGTTCCTCCAATCAGGAAAGCTGAGGCTTCAATAATAGTCATTATTACTGACATAACTTTTTGTGCTCCAGTATATAAAGATCTTTCTTCTGGATCCCCCATATTCACGTTAATAATTTTAGAACCAACTAAAATCTGCATAATGAGTCCTGCAGTAACAATTGGCCCAATTCCAAGCTCAGCTAACGATCCTTGAGTTGAGGCGGTTATTGTCCGCATAAATGCAAAAGGGTCAGCTTCTCCCAAATCAGCTCCAATAATAGGAGTTGATGCCATTATAAAATAAATAACAAGAGCTGCAAACGTCCAGATTAATTTCTCATTAAAGTGAACCTCACGAGTCGGTTTAACGACTTCTGGGGTTATTGACATAAATGGCCGAACAGCTTGAAGAAACCTAGATGTCATATATTAAACCTCGAACATCTAACGTGCATTATTAGGATAGAGAGACTTGGATTTATATCATAATTTGGTCTTTTGGAGATTGTCGGGTTACTTACCTTAAATAATCCACTTTGTTTTCATTATTTATTGATTTAGATGATTATAACTTCGTTAAATTTACTCAAAATCATCATCCATTTGTCAATTGAATAATTTTTCATTTAGGAATCTGAATATAATTCAAGATAATAGAAATAAAAATAATCCTTGCATTCAAGAAAGGTTTATTTTTCTTGCCGATTTAATAAATATCTTCTGATTAAATGATGTAGTTACCTTAGGTATTATTACATGGATTAGTAGATGACAAGCTGATTTGTTCGTTTACTAGTAATATTTTGCATAAAAAGATAAAATATTTTATATAGAGAAAAACGAGACCGTATCAGCCATAATCCGCAAGTTCAGGTAATATCACTGAATATAAACCTCGTAATCAGTGTAATCGGTGTTATCAGAAACATAAATACGCAATAGGAGTTTTCGTTGATGAAAAAGATACAAGGATCTTGTTTGAACGTTTTTCTCATAATTTTGGTAGTTTCTACCCTTTTTGTGACTATTAGTTCTGATTTTGACAAAGTAATCTCCGAAACCAATGGGAATTCTATTCATGTTGAAGCCTTGCAGGACGATTTTGATTCCCTTAACTTTTTCGACTTTTCTGAGTTCACTAATACCAGTCACCAAATAAGTGTTAGCCGGGTAATAACAGCAAATCAATATGGTTACACTACCTCCTATACCAAGATTCGTCTTTATAACAATGCTTCACGAACAATAAACGCATTTAACTATACTCTTCCATCTCATGAATATTATGATACGAAATATCTGCGAATTTATTCTGAAAATGGTACTAGTGCGGATACTAAAATTTTAGACACAATAGAAGAAAATAATGCAACTCTCTTGATAATTAAGACTCCAACCGTTGGAGAAAATCAGTTATTATCAATAATTATTGAGATGGATCATCCTAATGCGATATCATTTGAAGAGAGTGCTAAACTTGAGGAATTAACCTATCCTTATCTTTTTAATCTAAGTTTCATCCCCTTAATTTCATTTCCAATCACATATTATGAAATAGAGTGGAAAATCGGTACCGATATTGAGGTTAGTCTGAACAATGATTCCCTCCAACCAACAAAGGATGATTACAAGGGTGAATTCTCTCAAGATTCACAAAATCTTGTTTTTAAGAATGTCACTGAACTAACTTCTATTAATCGAAGTCTATTAGATATTTCAGAAAACGGTGATTATAACCTCACATCTCTTGCCAATCTAGGGTTCATTCCAGCCTATTCTCCTACTATCGCTTCAAATCTCACCTCTTATCTTTCTTTCGAATATTTTCAACAAGAGAGTACAAAAATAGAATTTACAAAATTGGAATCACAGATTATTGTCTCAGAATGGGGATATGTAATGTCGGAGCATGAGATTATTCTTCGTAATAGTGGGATGAAATCAGGAGCAATTCTTGATACAGCGCTTGGAGGACCAACTTTTCCAATAATTTCGTTTTATTTGCCAGAAGGCGCAGAGAAAATCAGAATACAAGATAAATATGGCAACATCTCATTATCAGCTTCTCTAGATCCCATCTTTAACAAAAAGTTGCTCATTGTTAGGCCTAGAGTCCAAATAGAACAAGGTGCAGAATATACTTTACATTTATCTTACCTAGAACAAATTTCGGATTTTACAAGGGATTTAGGAGGAGGGAAAATTCAATTACATATTCCTCTAACAATGGACTTCAACTGGACTATTCAACAATTCGAACTTAGTGTATTTTTACCATATGGTTCTAGCTATAACTTAAATAGCATTGTAACCACAACAGAACACAATACAACCTTGAGGAAAACCACTTACAATTCATCAATCCAAAGAAGAGAGTTACTTGGGATTTTCGACAAACCTGGTCTTAAAATGTTTTTTTCAAATTTAACACCTCTTAGTAATCGATTTATTAGTATTGATTTTGGTCTCTCACCTCTCTATTTCATAACAACTCCTCTTTCCATCAGTATTCTCTTATTCACTCTTGGTGTAGCATACATAATCATAAGAAATCTTTCTTTTGGTTTTAAAACAAAGAGGGTTATCTTAGAGGAGATTCCTTTAAATAAAATAAGAGAATTTGTTAAAACTTATGAGGAAAAGACTGCAATCAGAGAACAAATCCTTAAATTAGATCGGAAACGGAAATCCAAGAATATTAGTGCACGTGAATACGAACAAACTCGCAAAATATTAAGAAATCGTCACCAACGGGCAGATCGTTCAATTGTAACTGTTTCACGAAAGTTGGCTGAAGAGGGGTCACGATATAGGATACCTATGCGATCCATTGAAATTGCAGAGGCTAATCGAGAAGATATTCTGCAAAACATTGAATCACTTGAAAGAAAGAAATCTCAGGGTAGAATAGGAAAAGAAGCTTATGCAAAGCTTAAACTGAGTTATGACAAACAACTCCGTAAAGCGAATAATGAAATCGATAAGGTATTAATTGATCTCCGATCACTTCTAACAACATGAGGCTGATAAATATCTATCAGAAAATACTTATTAACCAAGATCTTTGTATTCAATGCTTGAAATGTATTCGAAGCTGTCCTGCAGAAATTTTAGTTAAAGAAGATGATATTTTAAAACAACAAAAAGGATCAATCACGATAATAAATCCAGAAAGATGTTTTGAATGCCGTGCCTGCGAGATTGTTTGTCCAGTACTTGCAATCAGTGTCATATGCGCGGTTGATTCTATTTCCGCCCCGTAGTGTAGAGGACCATCATGCGAGGCTTTGGTCCTCGTGACCCCAGTTCGAAACAAAAGTAAGTGGGGCCTTACTTGCGAAATTCTGGGCGGGGCTATTTCCATAAGAGAAATTTTGAACGAAAAACATACAGTCGTTTCAATTTGAGTAGTTAGATAATGAAAATGGCTTCCCTTCTGTAAGAATCTCGATAGGAATCTTTTCTTTATAGGATGAAAGGAATTTTAGATCTTCCTCTTTCTTTCTTAAATCGTCTGGTAACATGACTGGTATTGTTCTCCTGATTGGATAATACCGTTGACATTTTGAACATACAATAAGACCTGTTTCAATTTCTATTTCATCTTCTTTGAAAATATATAATTCGAGTTCTGGATTCTTGCAGATCGGACAAGCTAGAATCTCCATCAAATCCTTTTTCACTTCTATTCATCTCTTATTCAGAATGTTCTTCAATAATTCTTCAAAAACTCTCCTTATAAAACTATGTCCCTTTTCTAATTAGAATAGAAATTTCAACAACTGCTACATAAGAAAATCAATAAGACTTTAAAATTGGAATACCCCTTTCACAGATAGAATACGATGACATTAAAATCAATAGGTTAGGTACATATTAATCCACTTGAGAAAACAATAAACACATAACTTTTTACTTGAATCATTATCTTCAGAAAGAGAATGTAGGTTATTACCCCGTGAAAAACCTATCTAACAACATTGAAACATCTTTATGAGGTAATTTGATCTCATACAACCGTGCATGATGAAGTTATCCCCGGTAGAGTTGTTTTTTCAACAATGAAAATATGAAGAGAAAATTAACCTTCATCGCAAGGAAGCCCAGTGGATTTATCACTGGGAGGAATTGCGATATTTTTTGTTTTAATTGAATGATAATCCTTTACCATAAGTTTTCAACTCTATTTTTTTAATACTAACACTTTTGATTTTCTTTTTTTGGTTTGGAGGATACAATATAACACGAGTGCCTTTACAATGAGTTCCTTTGACTCGATATAATCCGTTATTATATTTAACGAGGTCATTTCGTTGATAGGGATACCGTTGCTTTCGAATCGACGGTTTAAAGCCTTTACGGTTCAATTGTAGACTCCGATTATTTCGACGAATCTGTTTGACTTCATAGACTTTCGAGAACGTTTGGGTCGTACCACCAGCGATCACAAACGCATCATTAACGTGAGATTTTTTCAATCCGAGTTTGGTGCGTTGATATTTTGTTCGATCTCCATAAGTATATTGACAATCTAACTGTTCGATCAATTTCCAACGGACAATATTCATGAACGTCGCTCCTTTGTACGATTTCGTCGCTTTCTTCTGGATTTCTAGTATTCTTTTTCGTAGTTTCGGGTTACACTCGTCAGTCAATTTGTTGCCTTTCTTTAAGTTGCATGGACGACACGCAATCGTGAGGTTATCAATTCTATTGTTTGGAATTTTAGATATAGGGATAATATGGTCGATTTCTAGTGGAATGTTTGTTTTTCCGCAATAAGCACACTTGTGTCCCCACTTTTCTAATAGATAGTTGCGGACGGTATAACCAAACAACGTTCCTCTTTGGTATTCGATTCCTTGAATGTTCGGTTTCTGCATTTTTTGGATATCAAAAGAGGCTATTTCAGCAATGATTTCTGTAATCGGAAGGATAGTTCTTGTGAAATCAATTAATCTAATTTGTGTATCCAACTTATTACGAATGCTGGGTGCCAGCCAGCCTGTCGGCTTTGATTTCTTACGATAATCAAATCGTGGGGGGCGATACCACAACCTACTTCGCCGATTCTGACGATACATGCGTCGTTTGTCTAATTTTTTGGAAACCTCCATTCTTAACGACAATTCAGCAACAAATAGTTCCTTCTCATCTGTGATGATAGAAATTCCGCCATTCTCATAGCCAGGATCGTTTCCCAGTTTTGTTTTTTGCTTATTCTCTCCAGTTGGATAATTCAGCTGAATTGTGAATGGTATTCGTCTAATTACTTTCGCTTTTTTTTCTTTTACTAATTTTCGTGCTTTTTGCGGTGTCGTCGGCATGAGTGGTTGCCCACGCATGTTTAATACATAAGTATAGACAGGGACTCTCGAGTCCTGTCTCTCCCTTTTCAGGGGTTGGTTCTCTTCGCCAAGGTTATCAGCCAGTACTATACAAGACACACTGAGAGTTTCCTCTCTGTTTAATGACTTATTTACATAGCCAGAGACTAGAGAAGCATCCCTGGGTGCGTTCTTTAACTCTACTGATAACTTAGATACTGTTTTTGACATAATATCAAATCCTTCTCTTAGGCTAATCAACTAATTGCTCTTGCTCCTCACGGTGCAAGCCCCGACGCTTTAACAAGGGGTAATTGACTTCAGACGGCTCTTCATATTTAGTTTTCCTAGAGTTGTTTTTTACGCTGAATTTTTTATTAGATTTAGTCATCAAAGTGCTTTCACCCTCCTTTATTGTGAATATTTTGATAAATCAGATTAAAAACGTATTTGTATTCCTTGGGGTCTTTTTGGGGTATAATCAACAGCTTTGTTTTTCTAGGTAGTAAATATTGCATCCATTCTTCAAAAGGTGTAAATAATTTTTCATTTTTAGATACCAAAAAATCAAATGATTGATTCAGACATTGTTGTATCAGTTCATAATGATAAATATCAGTAATATAATCCCATACACAGCTAACTTCTAAACCACATTGATGTAACTTAGTAATAAGCTCTGGAGAATCACATCCAAGATCTAACAAAATTCGTTGAGAGTAAAGAGTGTTTTTATTCTGTTGATTGCTAGCTAATCTGAGATTGTGAGATTTATTCGGTGTAAGTTTGAAGCCTCCTCTTATACCAGTTAATCTTAATGCTTTAGGAAGAATGGAATCATGAATCCAGAAAATAATTGTGTGATTAGAGCTAAGAGTAGGTTTTAGAAAGACAAGGCCGCTATTTTTCCATTCATTTAATTGCTGTAAAGTTGTGGTATAGCTATTAACTTTTGTAAGTATGTCACTCCATAATTCTTTTCCGTACACCCATTGTACTAAAGGAAAAGAAC
>JAEOTY010000081.1 GCA_016839625.1 Candidatus Hodarchaeota archaeon | reverse complement strand
TAACAAAAAACTTGTTAAAGAAAGTCGGGTAAAAGTTCCATTTGACATTGAGTTTATTAAAGCTATCACAGAATTAGATCGAGTACCAAAAAGAATTGTTCCTCCCCTTCCCTACAGTAGTCAACCAGTACATATTCCTTTGGGAAGACTCTTTATCAATTCCCAGAAGATCGTAGGACTTAACAAGTTATCAAAAGTCACTGTTTTTGGTGGTTCAGATCGTGTCCTTTTAATTGGTTCGCTTCAATTTTTTATTAAGTCTCTTGCAGGCTCAGACAGAAAAATCCTCATTTTAGATATTGGCAATGAATTAGGGGGGTTATCAGAGGGATTACTTCAGACAGAAAACGTTGATTTTCCGCTTTCCATGTGGGAGCTTGGCAAGAATTTCTTTCTCAATCTATGCTCTGTGGAAATACCCACTGATCTGAATGAGCCAGACGGTCAATTAACCTACTTAACAAATGTTCTATCTTATATTCTGGCTTTTGGAAGTGAGAATTACAAATTTACAGGAGATATCCCCCAGCTACGACTCAAATTAGCCAATGCTCTAAAAAAGCTTCCCGCTGAAGATTATTCCTTATTTCATATTGCTCAGTCCGAAGAATTCTCTGAACTATTAGATCTGGACCAAACTACTTCAGAACGCCTTGTTGCTGAACTTAAATTGTTCACAGGTTTTCCAGAGTTGAATTCTCTACGCTTTACCCGAGAGTTCGACACTAAAATAGGTAGGATTGAAGGTATTACAGTTATTCGATTTCCTTATCAAAGTGTTGTCATCAAGCGAGTAATATCCGCATTCATACTCCAAAAAGTTGCGTTAAGATGCGATCACAAAACCATTGTAATAATAACTGATGCAGAACAGCTTTTCTCAGCAGTTCTAAATAATAGTGATAGTATCCGGGTTTTTGAAGAAACAGTTGGTCAATACTATAAGAAGATAATACAAGCAGGTCATTTGATTCTCTCAACCTATTCTATAAGGAATCTCTCTTTTCAAATTCAAAAAGACATTAACACAGGTATCTTCTTTAAATTTATCAATGTAGAAGATCGTGAATGGATTGCTTCGAGATACGCCCTTGAGCAGAGGCTAGACGATACTAATGCCTTTTTACAGTCTATTGATGGCGAGGGACTTCTTTTTCGGGAGGATTCGCCACACGCTTGCGACCATTTCATCTCTTTTCTCTTGAATCCAGTCAACGACTTGCATTCAGCAGAAGAAACAGTCGTATCTACTCCATCTGTAGATGATTTATCGGATGATCTTTTTGTTTTATTGATGACTGTTCTAGGTTTGATTCGAACGGCTCCCCTTAAAGAAAATGAAGTGTTAAGGAATTTACGAGCAGCAGGATTCATGAAAGACTTCATTGAGTCAAACTGGCAGATGCTCCAACAATCTCCTTATTTGGTTCTTTCAGACATAAAGAGTGACCAAGATGTAACGATAACCCAGAAAGGAAAAGAATTCCATAATAATCTCGAAAATATCATCCATCAATTACCTCCCATTCTCGACTATGGCTTAAAAGAATTCATTAATGTTCTAACCAACCTAAAAGAGCGCGAAAATACCCTTAAAAACGATGACAGCGAGACATGTCAGCAGCTAGTTGATGATATTCACGAATTTACTGGATCACTACTTAATGGTCATTTTCAGGCCCAAGGGAGGATAGATTGGAAGCTCTTCAAGAATTATCTCGAACTACTTGATATTCAGGGATATGAAGAGGAAAAACAGTCTCATCGTTTCGACCTGTTAGAAACAATTTTCACAAAAACTATCGAACAATAGGAGCTCAATGAGTGCGATAAAATGATTGTACTAGATTTTTGGGATCTAAAGAATTTCTTGAAATGAAATACTAGGTGAAACAACTAAAATTCTTCTGATATATAACGTAAGGAGTATTTTCATTGGAAAACGGAGAAGAAACACGGTTTAAACACAAAGAGGACCAGAAAGAACAGCAGGAGGAGCAACATGACGAATTCCTTACAAAAATGGAGGAAATTCTCCTTGCTAAGGCAGAGAAAGGATATGATGATCAGCTCATAATAGAGGAGGACGAATCTGAAGCTAACACAATGAATCTTCCAGAATTTTTAGAGCAGGATACCCTGGGGGATCAGATAGAGTCACACCATGAATTCTTAGAAAAAATGGAGGAAACACTTCTAAAAAAAGCAGAAAAGGGGTACGAAGATCAGTACATTATTTGGGATGATGAACCTGAACATGAAATCTTGAATCCTCTAGAATTGGTGGACCAGGATACGCTGGAGGAACAACATGAACTAAATAATGACAATTTTTGTGAAAAAATGGAGGAAATTCTACTTGCTAAAGCAGAGGAAGGATTTGACGATCAGCTCATAATAGAGGAGGACGAATCTGAAGCTGAGATTGAAAATCCTCCAGAATTAATAGAGCAGGACACACACGAGGATCGGATATTATTACAAGATGAATTCTTAGAAAAAATGGAGGAAACACTTCTTAAAAAAGCAGAAAAGGGGTACGAAGATCAGTACATCGTTTGGGATGATGAAACAGAAGTTGAGTCTTTACATTCCCCAGAATTAAAAGAACAGGAATCCCCAGAAGAAAATTTAAAGCTACTCAATCGTGAAGATTCAAAAGTGGAGGAAGTCTTTCTAGAGGAAATCCAAACAGAAGAATTCGTTGAACATTTCCAACAAAAAGAACATGAAAAAGAAAAACATCATGAGAGGAAACTGGTAGAAAAAAACCCAGATCAGGAAAACCCACTTATTGACTCCCCGATGATAGAGGAACAAGTTGAGGAAAAACAGAATCACAGGGAAGTTCAGAAGGAACAGATAAAGATTGAAACAAGAATGAAAGAAGACACAAAACAAGAAAAAGCATCGAAACAATTTAATCAAGCATCTCAAAAAATACACTCTTTAGAAAAAGAAACCCCGTTATATGAGTCTGAAAGACACAAATCTATTCTTTATTTCTTCCTTGATGAAACTAATTTACCTAATATAGCAAAGTCACCTAATTCGCGTCAATTGACTCACTCAGATCAGATAGGTTACGTTCAAAAAGATGGAAAGTGGCATATTGAAACCAATTGGATTGGTTATCCCTCAATTCAGATGTTTCTTCACCGTCTTGACAAACATCAAATTAAAGGGTTTAATCTCTGGTTACAAATTAGGAATGAGTTATCAAATACGACCTCAAATAAACGAATATACTATGACATAAGGGTAAATCCTGGGCAAAATATTCCCCCCGAATTAGAAAATAGGAGAGTGTATATCCAGAATAATAAGCGCTATTTTAACGATGGATGGAATCATTCAAAGTTTGTACATAGACCTAAAAGCATTAATACCGTTATACACTTCCAAGATTCTTTTTTGGAAAAAATGGATAATAAATGGTTCAAAATTCATCCTCGTACTGCGAAAAAAATTCGGGATGCCATTTATCAGCAGTTTAGTGAAAAATATACTACATTTAAAGAGATTAGAACCAAACTTGAAAGTGGTGAGCGAAGACGAACACCTGATCTTTTTTTCGAAAAATTTGACCTTTTAAAAACTGAAAGCTCGTGGATAAGGTTATTTCAAGAGTATCTCGTCGAATCTAAACCAAAAAATTTAGCGAACGATTTGCTGAAATTGAGGGAAAACTCTCCAGATTGTTTTGACTATTTCCTCTCAACACGGTATGAAATCAGATATCCATCTGAATTAAAAAACAGATCTTTGGCAATAGAATTGAAAATTGAACATGGTCTTGGATCTATCTCTAATAATTTACAAAAGAATCTCAATGAAATATTAAAGGCACATGAAAAGGATATTATGTTTCAATCTCCTGATTCGGGCTTCTATTCTCCACATCTCTTTCGAACTCTTGAATCTCTAGGAACTCATTCAAATGTATTGTTACTCAATTCTCTTATAGCAGCAAAAGAAAAAACAACTGTAATTGACAATGCAAGAACTCTAGATTTGTCATTTTATGAACCTACTTCTAAAATGAATCTCCAATTACCTGAAAATCTAAGAAATAAGACTTTGTTTGTATTTAACGACTACTCTTATACAAATGCTAAATGGAGTCAGGTTCTTTCAAAGGAATTATCAACGCCTATACAGAAATTGTGTAATATAGAACGAGGAAAGATGTATCCTTTTACTGATCCAAATACTAGACGTTTGATTAGAAAATGGTTGAACATAACTTCATTCATTAGGGAGAGTTTTGGAATTACAGGCAAATCTACAATTTTTGTCTCTAATTATAAATTAGACACTATTGGATCAGCTGCAAGACTTTTACTACAAGAAAAAAAGTTTAAAGATGCCCCAGATGTTGAAAAGCTCAAAGATTTCTTCAAAACAAACCCCACTCTTTTTCAAGCCATCAGAACACCACGAGTATTGAATCAAAAGTTCTCATTTCTCGTATCAGAAATAAATAGAAAACAAAATCTAGATAGAAATAGTATCAATTTGCGGATAGCTAAACTATTCTCTATAAAAGGTTTGAAAAGAAAAGAACTAAAGAATCGAGTTATGTCATTAGTACAGAGTCTACAAAATTCTAAGGAAATAGTAGTTGAGGCGCGAAAAGAATGGATTTGGAAATGGAACATTGAAATGAAGAAATTAGAGACTGAAGGTCAAAAAGTTCCAAATAAATTGATTCGTAGACTCAATAGAAGACTTTCAATGAAAAAAGATGATGTACTGATTTGGAGAACCTCTGGCAAATATTATTACTTAGAAAATTATACAGAATTAGCAAAGGATATTAATTTTGATTCAATTGGAAAAGTTTCGCCTAACAATAGATTTGATAGTTATATGAATGCAATTAACCTAATAGAGAAAGTTTTTGATTTCAAGAAGATAAATGATTCTTACTTTGCAATGGTGAAAGAGGATTGTGATAGTTACCTGAAAAAAAGGATATTATCAAAGTCAGGCCCAACCAAAAGGCTATGGAATATGCTTACTGTCGATCGATTGCGAGGAATCAAAGCGGTTGAATTAGTAAAAGAGTTCAAGAGGAGCAATTTAGGAAGTCCAGCTGTTTATAGACTTAAACATGACATTGAAGATATTAAGAAAGTAATATATGCTAAATACAATGAAATGATTAGAACTAATGACTTTAATAGGAATGTAGCGAGAGACCGATACGGTATTGTTGAAGGAGTTCGCCAAAAACTTACTGATAGCTGTTTTAGAAACTATAGCACTGGAATTATTTCAATTGACAAGTTCAAAGTATATGAAATTAATCTAAATCTTGTATTAAAAGATTTAAAAGAGCATTTCGATAAACCATTTTATCACTTTGATGGATTTCGAGTATTTGAGAAATTTATGACTTCTATGTTATCTAATGTTGAACCTGTTATACTTGAAGGTGGAACTGAGCCTGTAATAAGTATAGAGACAATTCGTAAGGCGGGTTTTCCTGTATCTAATCCATGGAAGATCGACAGAAAGGGTCATCATATAGCTTGGTTTGAACCCTATAAATCTTCGTGGATGAACGCAGCAACAAGATACATTTTTTCAAATTTAGAATATAGAAAATCATTAAAACTCTTGGATTTCAATGAAAAAGTTGTCACAGTTCCTACTGGATCTGGAAGGGGGCGGATTAGAAGAGTTACTAGTACTCAGCCAGATTTTATAACATATCCTATCGGTTCAAATTCAAAAGTGGGAGAAATAATTCAAGTGAAAAACATAGGTAGATATATTCCTCGGTATCCTGTTGATTTCTTCAGGGATCTAATAAAGACTGCTGGTTGGACTATTGATGGCCATAAATCATGTGGTAAAAATGTTTTTGTTATGAAAGCAAATGAAATATCGAAATTTAAGATCAATAAGCTAATAGACGGGCATCATATGGTTATCGTTGCTGATTGGGGTAATTGCAATGATTTGGACAGACTTGGAGAGGGAACGGAAGCAGCTCGTGAAATTTTGCAGGGATTCAACCTGAAAAAAATTGATACAGTCATAGAAAGACCCTTTATTAGCAATTATAATGGAGTAAAGATAATTGATAGTATACAAGATACTTGGAAAATGTCCAAAGGATATATTCTAAAAGGAATGCCACCAAAATCCACTGTCAAGACATGGAATAATATAGAAATAATCACTCAAGATGCCAAGGATATAGTTGAATTCTATTTAAGAATTCTTGATTGGTTAGCAATTAATAATAACTTATAGGATTGGATTTAGCACTAAATCACACTTATCAATATATAATATTGATTTATGTGAAATCTGGCATCAATTTACTACTTTGAAGAACGATGAGATGATATTCTATCCATAAATTCTTTATATAGTGCATCTACTTAGATTTAGAAGGTGATTGTAAATTGCAGGATTTACATTCAAGGCGATTACGAGAAGAATTTAAGCGTATGCTCAAAGTTTATCCCCCTAAAACTAGTCCCATAAAGTGGAGAATAGTTGATAACGATCTACACCATTATAAAGCACGGATTAATGGAAAACCAAACACACCTTACGATGGGGGTGAATGGGAGATTGATGTGACACTCCCTTCTGAATTCCCATTTAAACCACCTATTGTAAACTTCCTAACCCC
>JAEOTY010000080.1 GCA_016839625.1 Candidatus Hodarchaeota archaeon | reverse complement strand
GTATTATCCGCAAAAATCGCAGCAAAGACCCATTTTGCATATTCTATGGTTAGAACTACATCACCGTGATCTATGGTCTTTAATAACTGTTCACTACGTACTGCTTCTCTAGCAAAAGAAGTAATCGCAGAGAATAGTCCTGCTACTAATGCTGGTTCAACCTGTGATTCAGCAGCAAACGTATGGGATAAGACTGCACGGCCATCTAACATCATTACGTGGAGTGAATCAATTGTTACTTCCTCAAAAGAATATGAGAATTCTTTATGCAACACTGTCATGACTTGATTAAGTGGAACACTGACATCAAAAGTTAAATCATCAATAATTTTATGGATCTCGGTAGTTGATAGAGCAGTTTCGGCAGATAATTCATTGATGCTAGTTGTTTTCCTAGTTATTACATCACGTACTTTTTGTCCATTCTCGATTTTCCCCCACGCTTCATCCAACTCTTGTTGAAGTTCTGGATCATCAATTGAAGGTGCTCCCACAAGAATTATATCCGTTTTTCTTTCAAATTCACCTAAAGTTGGAAATCTTCCCATATCGGAAAAAACCGATTTGTATTGTATTTTTTCCTCTCCCTCTGTCTCACTTTTTTGTGTTCTAATATAGAACTTCCGTCTTGCCAAGAATAAAATGGCTCCATATGTCATTATAATAGCAAAAGGATGGAAAAGATTATATGGAATGGATAGAAACCAGAGGAAGGTTCCTCCTTCTCCTTTCCAAATGATTGGAATCGCGTGTAATTCGGGGATAATAAACTGGATATCATTGAAAACACCTTCCTTCCAGATAGAAGATAACCACTCTAATCGTTGAGTCCCAAAGATGGATGTCAACATAAGAAATGGTTGGATTAGGGGAACTTGATTTCCCAATCTGGTTGGTACAACAAAAGTTGCAGTGGGAAGACCCAATAAACTATACAAAGGAAGATTATACCACGCGTAGACAAAGATGGTAACGAATAATATCGAAACAAAAGTAACAATAGTAGCCCCAATGAGACTCCAATTCCATCTTCTGATTAATAGAATAACAGCAGCACAGATGATAAAAGTCGCATAATTTTGAGTAAACCAGAAGAACGCATCGTAAGGGGTTGTAAAAATATTATTGAATTGACCTTCCGCAAGAACACGATAAGCAAGAAATCCCATACTTAGCAAAAGACCTACTATCATCCCAGTAATTAGCGATTTTACAGTATTGGCAACATTAACTCGCTTCATTGCTAATTTAAAATTCTTGAAGGTTTCAATGAGTTTGACTAATAGATAAATCGAAAAAGGTTCGAAAATATCTAGAAAAAGCACGAAGAATATCGAAACCATGATGAAATACACGACGAAATAAGAAACGACAAAAATCTGAGCGCCAAACATCACCAGGAAGAGAATAATGGCTAACCCTGACATAAATAAACCTACAGTTGATAAACTCTGGACCATTGCAACATACAGTTGATTTCCTAGGAATTTACCCTTTCGTGATAACCGACTTGCTTTTATGAGGTAAACGCTGAATACAAGAGAAGCAATATATGCAAAATATATCTCTAGAAAATGTCCCATCGAAGTTCCTTGTAATAAACTCGGATTCTCGGTCTCTCCAAGCACCTGCAAGATGGTCATGAGAAGAAAGAGCGAAATTGGGAGAATTGCAATGAGGACTTTTAGAAGCTCCCTTTCATTGGCCCACTCCTTCTTTTTAACCCGATCTGTTATTTCTTGTAATGGAGAAACTTCCATTTCAAATTGAATCTCTTGAAAGCGTTGAGCAACACTTCTAACTTCATTCATTTGTAGTTTCAAGTCGTTATTATCTTTTTCCAACTCGCTAATACCTTGATTAACTTCCTGAATATTTTCTCCAGAACCCCCTTTACTTTGTTTCCGAAGATTCTTAATTTCCTCATTGTTCTGCTTGATTAATCTTTTAAGAGGTTTCTTTTCAGTCCGTTTCTCGCTCCAAGTTTGGTACAACATTATTCCCATAGATAAAAACGGAGAGATACCAAAAACAAATGCCAAAATGACAATGGGATAATACAAGAAATTGACGATTGAATTTACGATGTGTTGGAATAAATATCTAAATAGCATGGGTATTCCTCCCAGTGTCGCTGCTTCTGGACTCGCGGCTGAATCCCATATGGTGCTATAACTATCTGTACCTGAGACAGGATAATACTCCTGATCAAGGTATTGAGTTGGGTTTGGTATAAAGGCATTTAATATACTGGGAAAAATAAAATATGCAAAATAAAAGACAACAAAACCAATGTAAGCGCGATTAAAGATGATTGCAATAAGATTTTCACTCTTTCGTCGTGTGTAAAGATAAGGAAAGAATAAAATTATTACAGGGGATAATGTAAGGATTACAGAAGCTAAAAGGAATACAGGGTTCATTAAGGAATCTATTAACGCCAT
>JAEOTY010000079.1 GCA_016839625.1 Candidatus Hodarchaeota archaeon | reverse complement strand
CTTGAAATGTCCCTCTTGGGCGGAAGAATTCCACCGTGAGCAAATCTATCAAGAAGTGGAGGTAACTTCTTGAGAAGAGGTGAAAGGACATTTTTTTATAGGAGGTGATTTAAAGCGCAACTCGAGACTTTAGAAATCACGTGATAATCATTTTCTTTGAATATCAAGACTTATTTTTTATAAAAACTCATTTCTGATTCAATAAAATCTGTAACTATCATTGATGACTTAGTTACTCGCGATGTTGCATAAACAATTCTCTTACGCAGTGTTGACACTGAATTAATCTCAAGCAAGCAATGTGAGGAGTTCGTAACGCAATTAATTGAAACAACTGATTTTTTATCATCATTACAACCATGTCAGTTGGCAATTCTTTTAAAGGTGTTATTAGTTGAATCCCATCTGTGTTAGGCAATCTGATGTCTAAGAAAGCTATATTGTAAGACCTTTCGTGTACCTTCTTAAAGGTCTTTTTTCCTGTCTGTACTGTCTCTGTAATATACCCCGCTTTGTTAAAGATGAGGCCCAGGACTTGACAGGCATCTTCCTCGTCGTCAACTTTCAGAATACTCTCTTTATTATCGCTATCAGCTTTGGTTTTCAAATTGCTGAACTCTGTCTTCTCCGCACAATCTCTTCTATTAACTGGAGAACTTTTTCCGTATCAAGTGGTTTATAGAGACAAGCATAGGCCCCATAGGTCAAAATCTCTCGTGCTATATCATGTATCTCTTGTGAAGAGCTAGTCATCATGATTGCAACTATTTCTGGGTTAGACTCCTTAATCTTTAAGTAGGTCTCAAGGCCATTAATGGCGGGTAGCCTCATTTCGATGAAAAGGATCTCATAGGGTGGCTTCTTTTGCGCCATAGTTATGGCCTCCTCACCAGTAGCACAGCTGGCCACTTTGAAACCTTTCTTGGACAAAATGTTCTGTAATTTGACACTTGAACTTTGGTCATCATCAATCACCAAGACGAGTGCTCCGTGCTTTTTTTCCGTAACCTCTTGGATTAAAGCAAAAACATTCTCGATGTCGAGGGGTTTGTAGATAATCCCATAAGCTCCTTCTTGCAGCGCTTCCTGAATAAGATCCTCAACTGCATAAGCTGTCATCAATATCACCACAGTTTCAGGCTTGATCTGTTTAATCCTCTTGTAAATCTCCAGCCCATTCATGAGTGGCATTTTAATATCCAAAAGGACTAAGTCAAAAAGCCTTTCTTTGACCTTGCCGATAGCTTCCTGTCCATTATTAGCAGTATCAACAGTATAACCTTTTCGTTTCAAGATGAAGCTCAAAGTCATGGTTAGATCTATTTCATCATCTACTAACAAGATATGTTTTTTAGCCTCCATCTTATTTCTGCTCCCTTCTACCGCAGTGTAGCCTGACTATGAAGGTACTACCCTTTCCAACTTTACTTTCCACCTCGATAGTCCCCCCGTGGCCCTCAACCAGCATTTTGGACATTGCTAATCCAAGACCGATACCTTTGGCCTTCGTGGTAAATAACGGTTCAAATAATTGTTCTAGGACCTCTTGGGGCATACCTACTCCTGAATCTGTTATGGAAATCTCCACCCACTGTGGACTTGAGCCTACAGATTTGATGAGCAGTTGACCTCCTTCAGGCATTGCCTGAATGGCGTTGGTGATGATATTTTCAAAAACATGAGACAGCTGATCAGGATCCGCGAAGATGAACGGTAATGTCTTTTCAAGTTGGATCACCACCTTGATCATCTCCGGTACAGTAATATGAGATAATGTGGTATGAATGACATCATTGATGTCTGTTTTGCGTAGTCTGAATGACTTTGGACGAATAAAGTCAAGGAGGCTGTTGAGAGTTTTCATGGATCTTGTTACCGAATTTTCTAAAGCATCCAGACTCTGCATCACCTCTTCTTCGGGTTCCACTAAAACCATTTTTAGAAAAAAGACCGTATTATTGATGGTTGATAGGGGATTGCGTAGCTCATGTCCTATCCCTCCCACCAGTTGTCCCAATACCGCTAGCTTCTCTTTACGGAGGAGTTTTTCTTGTGTTTTTCTGAGCTCTCTAGTTCGCTGTTTTACAATCTCTTCCAATCGCTCTGAAAAATTCTTCAATTTTTCCTCGGCTTGTTTCCGCTCGGTAATATCTTCAAAGGCGAGCAGGATCAGCTGGACTTGGTTAGCTTCCCGCCTAATCTGTCGGGCATTCAGGAGCATCGTTTTGGGGCCAATGGTCTTGAAATCATGTTCCACCTCGAACGCTTCAAAGGTGGTTTGCTGGAGTAGAATCTCCTCCAGTAATTCACGCAGGCGAGGGTTGTCCCACTGCCGATCACCCAGCTCGAAAAACAGCTGGTTCTTCGACTCCTCCGCTGTGACTTGGAAGGTCTGATAGAACACCCGATTAGCAGAGACGACGTGAAGATCCGCATCCAGCACCACCAGTGGTTCCCGTACCGTTTCAACAATGTTTTCCGCATAATCCCGCGCTTCCTGGATCACTCGCTCGGTTTGTTTCCGCTCAGTGATATCGCGAAATACAAACACTACTCCCAGCAATACACCTTCCTTGTTTCGAATTGGTGCACCACTATCATCAATCGGGATCTCTCTACCATCTCGGGTTATTAATACAGTGTGATCAGCCAGTCCAACAATTAATCCCTCTTTCAACACACAGTCAATGGGGTTTTCAACGGTTTCACGAGTTTGTTCATTAATAAGGTGAATGACCTCTGTTATCTTTCGACCAAGAGCTTCTTGCGCTGTCCACCCTGTAAGTTTTTCCGCTATAGGGTTAAAAACCGTTATTTTGGCATTAATGTCAGTAGCAATGACAGCATCCCCAATACTCGAAATGATCACCTCGAACAGGTCTCCCTGTTGCTGCAACGCTTCAACATCGTTTGGGACATTTTTCCTATCGAAAACTTTTTTTAATTTCATATTAGCTCAAACCACCTTAATTATAATTGCTAATCTTGAAATATCGAAAAATAATAATTTAAGTCTGAGTCAAGACAATACTATTTCGTCTTAGCAACTAAAAATAATCGAAAGTCATACCCATGTTGATTTATTATCGTTCATTCTTAAAAAATATAATCATATTGAAAATTATAGTAGATAAATAAGCAGAGAACCTATCTCGTCCTGAGCTTCTATTAGAACATTCGCTCTGTCTTTAGGGATGTGCATGGTTTCTTCTCCGGAAATTGGTTCAATCTTTGCTAATGCTATATTTAGATCCCTTCTTCCACTTTTTCTTTCTTTATAATAGATGCATTGTCTGTTCTTAAGTTGAAAGTATTAGTTACCATCTATCTAAAAAAGGACGATTTTAAAGCGGGGAATGCTAGACTGTATATATCAACTAGGATATATTCTCGCTTAATCAATATGTTAGAAGAATAATAATTGTGCATAAAGGGGTTCCTTGTAATGTTATTATTCAAAAGTGATTTTCCATGTTGAATATCCATCTTTTCGAATCAGTTCTGGAGGCGGCAATTGCATCGTTCTTAGAATTCCTTCGAGGATTCCATCAAAAAGTAGAGTAGTTAATACTTCTGGATACCCTTGATGTGTCCATTCCTTCATGGAAATAATCAAGGAATCATCTTGACGATTAACGAATATAGAATCTGACGATATTTCACCTTCGATTTGTAACGTTAATCCAGTTAAATAGTTCAACCATAATTTTTGGAATGTTGATTCATAAGCTACTCCTAGCATTACTGCACTTTGATGAATTTCCGTTTGGATATCTTGGAAAATGCTCAAAAACCCTTCGTTTGACAATTGTTTTGCTATTGAGGAAAATTGTGGTAAAATTCCATTTTCAAAATGCATTAAAAATTCTTTCTTGAGCAACCGCATTATTACAATGTCAGGTAATGAAACGTAGAGGGTTTTTATAAGGGCAACATTGCTACTTAAGTCTTCAACACTTGTGAAGTAAATGTTTGAGAATTCTACGTAATTTTTAAAGACCTCTAGACATTTACTTACGTTTTCGCTTATTTCTTTCCTTTTGTCTGGATCATGTTTATGGAAGAATAATGAAATGTTGGGGAGTTTTGTATTTACCTTGGAAACAATCTTTAAAGCAATTGATAGATATTCTTCAGCTGCTTCAAAAGAACCCGCATCCTGGATATCTATCACAAAAATAAAAGCTGAGATTCGTTCCCACATTTCTTCTTGTGATAGGTATAAATCCCGATATTTTGATTGGCCACCTAAATCCATAACTAAAAATTTATGTAACAAAAATTCTTGAAAAATTTGAGAATAATCAGCTCCAACTGTGGGGTTTGTTTGTTTAGCAAGATTTTGAGACCAGCCTTCAAAAAATCGATATTTTATTGAGGACTTTCCAGCGCGAGATAAACCAACTAGTACAACCTTTGGAAATGTTTCCTGTTCAACAACTCCGAGTAGGGTATTGGCTATCCTGCTGAGGGGATCTTGGAGAAGGGGGCTGAGAACTTGTTTTACTTTGAGTTGGAATGATTCTTGTTCCAACATAGAGGAGTCTTGTGGGGTTGTAATTATAAATGTTCTAATTTCTTTAGATAACTCTTCAAAATATCTGTCTAAATCTTCACCTACTATGGTTTCATCAACTAAAAGTCGCAATGTGAAATTTTCATATGATTTAAAGTAAAGAATCATATTATAGAATTGGACTTTTTTAATTGTTTCATCTGTGAATATTGAAGAATGTTTGACTGCTTCAAAAATACCTGTTATTGCCTCAGAATCGACCATCTTTTCAAGAGCTCTACCAGTTTCATATGAAAACACTTCTTTACCTTCAACTTCTATCGATATCCGAATTAACAACGCTATTACCCCATAACACCAAGGTTGAAGTTATCCATTCTTTTACTGAATAACACGTGTTTTCTCAAAATAACGAGAATGTGCAATAATTTGAATAGCTAATAGTCTAAAAGCTTCTCTGATATTCTCACCTGTTTTTGCACTGGTAATGACAGATTTTGTTCCGAAACCAAACTTTTTATGGGTTTCTTGAGAAATATTAGTTGTTATTTCTTCAACTAGGTTATTTGCTATGCTAGAAATTCCCATTTGACGTAAATCAGCTTTATTGCCTACTATTACAAACGGTATGGGGCCTTTTGGGCTATTTTTCCAAACTTCATTTATCCAATGCCCCAGATTGTCAAAGGAATTCTTATTTGTAAGATCAAACACTACCAGTGCTCCTTGACAGCCTCTATAGAATGATCTACGAATTTCATGAAAGCGAGGTTGTCCTGCTAAGTCCCAAATGACAAATTTTACTTTCT
Organism: Candidatus Hodarchaeota archaeon; assembly: GCA_016839625.1. Classification (GTDB taxonomy): domain Archaea; phylum Asgardarchaeota; class Heimdallarchaeia; order Hodarchaeales; family Hodarchaeaceae; genus Hodarchaeum. The sequence goes on along the minus strand of JAEOTY010000079.1, from coordinate 17,622 downwards.
TCCATCCAATAGTATCTTCATTAACAGCAAAATCAGCCCCAATCGTCATTTGATAATTTCCAGAGAAATTCTCACCTAAATATCGTTTTCTAATGGAAGTTTTTCCAACAGCCCCATCTCCAATTAAAACAATTTTCCAAAAAAAGTCTTCAGGCCTATCATCAAGAATGACTGTCTCATCAATTTTGTCAATTGAAGAATCAGAGAAATCAGAGCCAACGCGTTTCTTAATGTTTTCCCAAATAGCATAGAACGTTTCTTCATTGGATTCTTCTATGTTGTTAATATCTGTTGCTAATTTATTCAAATTTTTGGACTTGTTTGGGTCTTTTGACATTATTTCAACCAACACTTCTAGGACTAAACCTAGGTAGCCAGTTCACATTCTGTGGATGACGCTATTCCTATATAAAGAACACTAATATCAAATAAAAACATCATTCGCCAGAGACCAGTTTTATCATTCTCACTTAAAGAAACCAATAATTCTTTTGTGGAAGCCAATTCCAACTCATTTCTAAATTTAAAAAAAAATAAACTCTAAAATTATGGGAAGAATCATAAAACTCACCCTAAACAGGAAGCTGAATACAAAAATTACAATGACTAATTATTTTCAATGTTTTTTACTTGATTTTACCTTCTTTTTAGCCTAGTTTTATTTTAATTACAAGAATTATTACTCATAGTATTTTGATAAGAGTTCGAAGAATGATGTCATTCATAGGCAAAAGAGGGTTGTAATTCCATGGTTCACATTAAAAATATTGGAATGACTGGATTTAAATCCTTTGGAAATTCTAAAACAGTCATTAAACTTGCACCAGGCTTTACATGCATAGTTGGTCCGAATGGTTCAGGTAAAAGCAACGCAATCGATGCACTTAATTTCTGCTTAGGTACGTTGTCTAAAAAATCCATGCGAGCAGAAAAGTTAACTGATCTTCTTTTCAATGGAATCAAAGGCAAAGATCCAGCCAAAAAGACCATAGTTGAAATAGAACTCGACAATAGTGATCTTAAAATTCCAGTAAATGAAGAAACTGTTGTAATAAGTCGAGAACTTAAACGGAATGGGAGTAGTGTCTATCGCTTTAACGGGAAAAGGACAACACGGACAGATATTCTTGATAAACTCCGTGTAGCAGGTATTGATTGTATAGATGGATTCAATATAATTCAACAAGGTCAAATTGGCGAAATTGTAGGAATGAGTACCATCCAAAGACGTGAACTATTAGAGGGAGTTGCAGGAATCGGACAATTTGAAGACAAAAAGGAAGCTGCTATTGCTGAATTAGATGTAGCTCAGAGAAAAATGGGAGAATTAAACCTCTTAATTAGTGAGCTAACAACTAGAGTAGATCAGCTTCGAAATGAAAAGGAATCTGCAGAAAAATGGGTTGAATTGGGAGGAAGAATTAAACGTTTGAGGTCTGAGCTCTTATCTCTTAGGCTTGATACAATAAAAAAAGAGATTAATAATTTAAACGAGGATGTTAATAGACAAAATCAAGTAATTTTAGGACTTGAGAATGAAAAACAAGGACTTACGGAACTTAAAAAACTAGAAGAAGACGTTAATGCAAAACAAGAAAAAATAGAAGAATTAGAAAAGCAACGAACCACAATTTCCGAGGGACTTAGCGATGCAAAAATTGAGTTAGTAAAATTAGAACAACAATTAGAGTTCAATAAGGACAATAAGGAGAATAAAGAGCAAGATGTCAAGAAAATTGAGAGCGACAAACACTTAACAACGGCTACTATTGAGGAAAAACAAAAAGAGATCATAAAAATAACAAAACAGCTTCAAATAATAAACAAACAGAAGGAGGATCTTACAAAAAAGCGTTCCCAAATGGAAAAAGATATTCTTGAAAAAGAAAGTGAGTTCAAGGAAGCTCAGGAGGAGTATGAGAAAATTGCTACACATATTCGGAGTTTTAATGAAGATATAACTGCACACAAAGTCTCCAAGGATATATCTGCCTCAATTGTCCAGGGTTTTCAAGAGACAAAAGAGAAAAAGCAGACTCAGATTTTAGATATAGAAAAATCACTTGAGGTAGTAAAATCAAAGGTTATGAGCACTCAGAAGGATATTGATAGAGATACGTCGAAACTTGAAGAATTACAGCAAAGGATCACCTTATACGAGGAAGATTTGACTCAACATGATGAAAAGACTGAAAAAGAAATCAAAAAACACACGGAAGAGCTAATAGTAATTAAAACTAAAATTGATATGATCAAAGCAAGTATATCAAAAGAAGAGACTGATGAAACAACGAGATATATCTTAGAAAATAAGAAGGAATTTCCAGGAATTAAAGAGACATTAGAATCAGTTTTAGGAGGTGAGGAGAAGGTTCCAAAGGCGCTTCGGTATCTCAAGAATGCTTTGATAGCAGAGAACTTACCAAGTGCTCTTAAATGCATCCGAAAGCTAAAGGAAAATGTAATCGGGTCTTGTGTTTTTATTCCGTTAACAACTGTAGGAATTTTGGAACAAAACTTAGCTGACAAACTTGAAGAGAAAGTAACTTCATCAATAATTATTGTTGAGGACATTGGCGAAGCTATAGAAGTGAGGGAAAAACATCGAGAAGTTCAAATTCAAACACTAGAAGGTGACATATTCTATCCCAATGGACTGATAGATGGAGGATTCCATAGATCGGCGGCTGTTGACCAATTAACGCCTCTGGTAGAGCTTCAAAAATCAGAGGAGGAGGATATTAGTAGATTGGCCAAAGAAAAAGCCATGCAGGACGTAGCTAAGAGTCAAATCGACAAAGCAAAAGAGATAACAAATGAAGCAGTAATGAATTTGGAGAAGAATATTCGAGACTCAATAATCCAGCTTAAACACCTTAAAGAAAGGAATAATCAAGAAAATGATCAATTAAATCGTTTTTCATCTGAATTAAAAGAAATAGAAAAGGACGAAATGGAAAAAAAGATCGAATTGGGAAAGATTAACCAGGAGATTGAAGAGCTTGAAGTATCAAAAGAACAAATTGAGAGAAGACTCGAAGAAGCACGTATTGGAATGGAAAGCCTAGATGTGTCAGGCCTTCGCGAACAACGTTCTCGGTTAAGTGAGAAGATCATTCAAATAGAGAAACAGAAAATTAGGACTGAAGAAAGAAGGAATAGCTTTGAAGGATTAATTATTCCATCAAATCAAAGGATTAAACAATTGAAAATTCGAAATAACGAACTCTATAATGATATTGAGAATCTTAAGAAGAAAGAGAAAGAAATCGCAGATGGAATTAAAGACACTATTGAACTGATTTGGCAAAGAGAACAGGAGTTACAAGGAGTAGATGAAGAAATCAAAAAAGAGAAAAATGAGATAGTGGAGTTAAGGAGAGAAACGAAGAAGAGAAATCGTGTAAATTCAAAAATAGAAAAAGATATTCAGGCAAGTCGAGAAAAAATTAGTGAATTAAAGATTAGACGAGCAAAACTGGATACTGAACGCGAATCGTTGATAAATGAAGTAAAAGACAAAGAATTAGAAATATTTGAGGTTAAGGAAAGTTTTATCGACAGAATCATCCCTAAAGATCATCAACGTGAAATAAGCGACCTCAGCAAGGTTCAAAAGAATCTTGAACCCGTAAATATGAGATCTATTGAAGGCTTTCAAGTTCAAAATAAACGCCTGCAGGAAGCTGTAGACACAAAGAAGGTTCTCAATGAAGAAAGAAAAGTCATTTTAGATGTCATAGCACAATTAGAAGTTGAAAAAATAAATACATTCATGAGAACATTTAATAAGATTAATCAGGCTTATAATGAAATATTTCAAGAACTTGCTAATGGAAACGCTCGATTAATTTTGGAAAATCCAGAAGATGTTTTTGAGGGTGGAGTTAGTATAGAAGCGCATCCTGATGGAAAAACACTTAAAACCCTTGAATCGATGTCGGGAGGTGAAAAGGCGCTTACGGCACTCGCGTTCATTTTTGCAATTCAACAATCTGAACCTCAACCATTTTATGTCCTTGATGAAATAGACGCAACTTTAGATGTGAAGAATGTTGACAAAGTTGGTCGACTTCTAGCAAAAATGTCAAAAGGAACAAGTGAATTTGGTCACGCTCAATTCATTGTCATTTCCCATAGAGATATTCTTATGGCAAAATCAGAGTCCATCTATGGAACAACTAACGTTAATGGTATCACTAAAATAATGCAACTTCAGCTAGATGAGAAGGGACTGTCTACAGCATGATAGCAAGTAGAGGGATTTTGTAATGACATCTGATGTTAAACCCTTAAAATCAAGGAATTTCTATTTAGAACCTCCTTATTTATACTTATTAAATCCTGATATGCTACCTGTTCGTAATATTCTTCAATTTCCACTAGTACGTATATTAAAGGAATTTTTTGACAAAATGAAAGAATTATCAGAGTTAGATTACAAAATTATGGGACTTTGTCTAAAGTCCACAGCACGGATTCATAGAATGAGAGTATCTAAAGCTATTAGCTTTGAAAAAGAAATGGAGAGAGATTATGAAATTAAAAAGAAAAAAGAAGAATTTATTGTTGATAAACCATTAAAGCAATACCTGAAAAGACCAGAAACACATTTCACTTCAGAGTCGGCATCCGATGCTTTTTATGAACAATTAATGGTTTCATTACGTTCAGAGGGAATAAAACGAGAACGAAAACGAAAAAGAACAGAAATCTTGGAAATTTCTGATGAGATCGGAGAAGACGAAGATCTATTTCCTAAGAAACTCAGAAGAAAACGTCGTATTACTGTTAAGAAATCCGCTGTGTTTGATGCTGTAATAATTGATTTTGATCGGATCGATATTGATATTCTGATAAATGAGGTTCTATATGCAATAAGGAAGTTTTCTAGAGAGAAAATTGGACAAGAAGAAGTACTCTTTGAGGATATCATTCAACACCGAGTTAAAGGATCAACAGATGTAGAAAAAAGGAAATTGGAACAGGTTAGGATCCTAATTTCATTACTCCATTTAATCAAAGAAGGATTCGTTGAAGCTTGGCAAGATTTGGATACAAACGAAATCACGATAATCGTTACAACAAGAGGAATGGAAGAAACATTTGGATTTAAACCGCTAAGAGATGAATCAGAAGATAATTGAAGAAGTTTGGAATTATTGAAAAGAATAGAGGTTACAGGAGACAATCAAGAATCGAAAGAAATAATCCTGAAGAGGCAAAGAAATTGAAGGATAAAAAAACCGAAAAAGGAACAATAGGAGAAGACAACCTGATTGAAGGAATCCTGTACCTGTTATCTAAGCCTGTTTCACTCAAAAAACTATCATCAATTGCTCAAATAGAGTTAATGAAAGTCGAAGAAGTTATGACGGGATTACAGAAAAAGTATGGCCAAATGAACACTCCTTTCATCATCGAATTCACTATAAATGAATTTCCTGAAAAAAATGAGGTAGAACTAAAACTACCCGAGAAAGTACTAAAAACTCTAGCCTCTTATGACTTTATTACAGCCCAAGAACTTCCATCGAAATATTATCGGTATATGTCCACCATTATGCTCTTAGAATATGTTAAAAACAAAAGAATTGATAAAAAATTATTAGAAAAAGAGTTTAAGATGGATAAATATGTTTTAGAAAAGAATATTCGCGTTTTAATGCAATACGGATATTTAGAGAAAACACAGAATTATTATACTACCTCAGAGCGATTTTTAATAAGGATGGGGTTACCATCTGATAAGGATTTAGTGACAAAAGCTCTTAAAGAAAAAACAATTGAATATGCTCTTGAATTGTATGGTTTTGAGAATGATTGACATAAGAACAGATAAGAATCTCAGTCCTGATGAAATAGAATACCTTCTCGAAGCTGCTTTTTTTGCGTTGAGTAGGCCTATGCGAGTAAATGAAATTGCAGGGATATTAGATCAAGAAGAACGTGTAGTAAGAAGTATTGTGAAAAAAATAAGAGCTAAATATAAAAAAAATGGTTTTGCATTTAGATTAGATGAAATTGCGACTGATGTCTTCATGATAAGAATTAATGAAGATTTAGAAGACATTCTGAAAGACATATTAGAAGGGGAAGATTTATTCAAGTTTAATCAGATCGAGATTGATGTATTAACACACTTGGTTTATCAACAGCCTATTCGTCAAAATGATTTACTGAAAATGATAGAAAAACATAAAAAAAAGGATATTACTAAAGCTGTTGACATATTGAAAGTTGAAGACTACATTTTTGAATCTAAAGAAAAAAATGCAATCATTCTAAGGACAACAAACAAATTTGCGCTTGAATTTGGTTTTTCAACCGAAATGAAGCACTTAAAGCAACAACTTTATTGGCGATTGAAGCGTAACGCATGATAATTACCATGAATTAGGATTAGCAACACAATCATGATATCGCAATCACTTAGAATCAAAGAAACCTAAAAAGAACAGGAGAGTTTAAAATGAAATCCTCGTCACAAATCTATGGGATTTGGATATTAGATGAAATATCAAGGCTAACATTAGTGCAACGTACCTACTCTACAAAGGGTTTGGACGAACAATTGGAATCAACCCTATATTCAACGATTCTCTCATTTTCATATAATGAGCAAGAGGAAAAAAATGGTTACACGATCCTAATGGGAGATAAAAGGATTATTTATGAAAAAACACGAAATCTATTCTTCATCATTGTTGTAAGAGAAGATTACAACATAATGGATGCTAAACGAATATTATCTCACCTCAAGGTCACATTCTTACGCAAATACCCTATTAGAGAGTACAATTGGCAAGCGGATGATAGTTCACAACATTTTAAAAGTTTTGAAAACACCATTGATGAAATTATTCAACATTTTGGAACTACACTGGTTGTCACGAAAGTTGTATTAATGGGTTTAGACTATGCTGGTAAAACTACGTTAGGCCATGCCTTTGCTGACTCAAAGTATCATGATTATTTTCCTACGAAAGGACTGGATATATTAAAGTTTGAATATAAGAATAACCTTATTCGGATTTGGGATTTGGGAGGCCAACGTCAGTTTTGGAAACTGTGGCCCAAATTTACCGCAGAAGCTTCTGGATTTATTTTTGTTGTAGACTCTACAACAGAGCGATGGAGTGAAACTAATGAAGCTTTTGAAGTTTCAAGAATATTAAACCTGCCATTTGTAGTTTTTGCAAACAAACAAGATTTAGTAGATGGTGTAAAGAGTATTGAATTTATTGCTGAACGATTAAATACTCCATTAAAGAAAATTATAGCAGGGAGCGCCTTATTGAATGAAGGTGTGTTTAGAGCATTAGATCGATTGATTGAAGAGATACAAGGTACAGATTTAGAAGAGAAAAAAGAAGAAGAAAAAGCCAAAGAATTAGAGAATATTACTAAAATCCATGAATATGGTCTTCACTTTTTGCATGATCTAGAAATTCAGGGGTGGACTGGACTTAATCTAATACTCTTAAAATTAAGAAGTCTATTAGGATATACAAACATGGTAATACTAAGATCAGAAAATAGTTCCGCTGATTTTCAAATTATCGTGTGCGAGGGGGAAGATTGTGAGCTTTTAAAAGAAAATAATTTCTCAGATCGAACTGGTCAGGGAGTCTTAAACCATGTTTTATATCAAAAGGAACCTCTCATTATTTCTGAAAATGTTGAAGATTTTAAAGGCATTTATATTGAAGAATTGAAGGACAGACTTCTCTCGACGGTTGCGATTCCTATTGCTGATAAAGATAATGAATGGGGTATTTGTCTCGCATATAGTAATGAAAAAGGATATCCAAGTCAAAAACATACAGAGTTGTTTCTAATCTTCGCACAATATCTTGCAATGGGTTTTAAATACCTGGTACAAACAACAAAACCATAAAATCTTAGATTGAAAGGATTGATTTCGATAGTAATATTTTGTATGAGTATTTCTCAGGTTGTTTTCCTATTCTACCTCATTTAATTTCCTTTCGATCATCTCTAGCAGGTCTTCTTCCTTGAAGGGTTTGGTAATATAATCTGTGACACCCAGAATCCGTGAAAAACGGATATCATCAGGTGTAGCGAGAGCAGATAAAAACAGCAGTGGTATATCTTTCCATTTTGGGTCATTAGAAAGGACCTGATAGAGTTCATAACCATCCATTTCAGGCATCATAATGTCGCTAACGATTAAATCTGGAGCTGTTTCTCTTGCTGAGAGTATCTTAATTGCTTCTGTACCAGTCATTGCTGTCTCAACAATATAGTCATTAGCTTCCAAAGAGACTTGGATATTAAACAAGACATCAGGGTTGTCTTCTACAACAAATATAACGGGTTTAATCGATTTAACCTCCTTTACTAGTTTTTTGCAGATATTCATTCAATGTACTCAAATCATTTATCATTCATCTTTCAACAACGTCTTTCGACAATCTGGGGAAAAATAAGAAAACCGTAGTTCCCGAACCAAGCTCGCTTTCAATGAAAATTTCTCCCTCATGTAATCTCATTAGTTCCTGGGCAATTTCCAGTCCTAAACCTGTACCAGCAATATGGTCTACTTGTCTTGATCTGAAAAAGCGATCAAAAAGCTTTGGTAAATCATCTTCATGTATACCAATGCCAGTATCAGAAAAACTGATTAAGACTCCTTCGACTGCTTGTGGATTAAATTTCCCCAAATAATTATCAATTCCCTCAATATTTATTGAATCTCCCTCCTTGGAATATTTGAAAGAGTTATCCAAAATTATCCGGAATACTTGAGCTATTCTCTTTGGATCTCCTATCAAGAGATTTATTGAAACTGATGATGCTATCTTAATATCCTTGATTCTTCTTCGTGGTTCAAGCTGGGCGAGTACCTCATCTAATACTTGCTTGGGATGATACGTCTGCCAATTGAACTTCAGTTTTCGCTCATCTATTCTTGAAATTAGTAAAAGATCCTCAATTAATTCATGTAAAAGCTGGGCATTTCGTGAAATCGCAGAGATCAATCGATTTTGAGTTTCTTCTGGTAATTTTTTCCCATATTTTTCATAATTACTAATTGATTGGTTAATGACTGTTATAGGAGTTCTCAGTTCATGAGAAACCGTTGAAATGAATCGTTTTCTCATATTATCGAACTCTATAAAAGGGGTAATATCTCTAAATTCAATGACAATACCAAAATCTGTAAGACCAGGATATTTACCCCCCGCAGAGACAAATTGTAAGTGTAATCTTTTCTTTGGTTTGATAGTTATCTCCTTTGGCTCACTTGATAGAAAAAGTTCTCTGATAGTGTCAAAAAGAGGATTACCTTGACTTAATACTAAATTAGAACCCACTTGAAGCTCTTTTTTGAAAATCTTGTGGAAATATGCTTTTGCGGTTTCATTCACCATTATTGTTTTTCCATCAGTGTCTAAAACTAGGATACCATCCTTAATAGTATTCATAATTAACTCTATTCTCTTCTTTTCTGCAAGTAAATCTTTTGTCTTTCGTGCTACTTGCTCCTGCAAGTAATCCCTAGATTTTGATAAAGTTTCTTCTGTTTTTTTGCGATATATTGCTGTACCTAAAATATCGGCAAAGATTCTTAATGTACGTAAATCTTCTTCCAACCAGGTGTGAAAACTGGTACAGTTTAGAAGTATTAAGGCACCAGCTAAGTATTCTGGTGTAAAAATAGGGAACGCTATAAGTGTTTCAATTCCAATTTTCTTGAAATACTTTTTTTCTGATGAAGCGTCAACAGGAAAATTTAACTCATTGAGAAGAATTTGTTCACGTCCCTCCTGTAATTCCTGTCTTAACCAAGAAAAATCTTCAATCGGAAAATGTTTAAGATTTATTCCTTGTTTCAAAATCCTTTGGGAACTCCAAGAAAAAACCATTATCTGATCATTCACAGGTTCATCAAAAAGACAAACGAGGACACTATCCACCATGAAAACATGGAACAAGTTTGCTAATTCCGAAAGGAAATAATCGATAGCCATCTCAAAATTACTTGAAAATACTAAGTATGTTGAAATGTCTCCAAATGCTCTTTCAACCTTTAATCGAAATTTAATTTTCTCTTCCAGTTTCTCTAAGGAGGTTAGCTCAAATGAGGACATTCTAACTACAATTTCCTATAATCATATTGGTTCAGATTATCTCAACAACACGAATATGAGATCTTTAAATCATTCTGGTTTCCAAAGAGTTTAATACTTAATTAATCAAGATTATGCTTTAAAAATCCTAGTGAATTGGTTTTTCTTAATTTCACTTAGATCATCATGGAAATCGATTCATGTATGATACTGCTTTGTACTTCATAATAAAATATGGTAAAAACTGGGATAAACAATGATAACATCATTCAATTGTAAACCATTTCAACAGATAACCAAATAGTCTGATATTGTATATGTTCAGTTTAACAACCTTATTGAAGAAGAACTTAAATTCAAGTTACGATTTGCAAGTCTCTCGTCGTGTCAAGAATCAAAATTTCTTTATCCAATTTCCTATTGATTTTTGTCTAATCTTTGACTCTGGATCCTCACTAGTCAATATGGCTTTTGCGATAATCGCGTTAAATAATTCAAGGACTCCAGTTCCTATGATAGCATTTGTAGAAAAATTCCCAGGCATTTTCTTGAGAATTTCTTGGGCATTTCCAGCACTCTTGATAGCTTTTACCAATTCTTCATGTATGATTGGGAAGTCCGCCTCATAGCTGATCCAATTCAAACGAATTCGTTCATAAGAATCATCATTAGTCTCGTGCTTTTGAAAAGCACTTAGTCCTCTTAAGTATTGTAATGCTAATGGCCTCTGTTTGAATATTGACGATTTAAAATCCTCCCACCACTGTTTCTTGGGGAAATTTTTGTCTTGTTCGATTTCTTCAATATTTTGTTGATAAATAAGCTGAGCTGCGATCTCTCGTGCTAACGCTCTCGAATTTACATCGCTCATTAAAGGTGTTAGATATTTATTATCGGAATATCTGATTGCATTATAAAGCAGAGCTTCCAAGTCTGGAAAAGTAATTTTATTATCTTTTATTGTGAAGTATATTGATTTTTCTTCACCTCTTTCATCCAAAAGAGAAGGGATTCTGAAATATGAAAATGTTCGAATCCTATCTACAAGTGAGTCAATAATTCCCTCGCGCCAATGTCGAGTATTGATGTGCTTTTCAAGGTCAGTTTTATTTCCAACGGACCAAAATTGAACCGCATCCCTATTTCTCCATTCTTTGTTGGATGAGAACTCTCCCATTACCTCTTTAATGTGTTCTATACTATTGCAACACGATAATCTTCTTGATTTATCAAAAACTGCTATCATATTGTCACCAGGTAAAGCGATTTTTCCCAAAACAGCTCTAAAATGATCAAAAATGTTCTGTCCCCCCAGATCATTACCATTGAGAGTTATCTTGAAGGTTTTATTGTTCCAGAAAAAAGGAAAAATGAACTGAAAGTCTTCAATTCCAATAGTTTCTGTTTGAAGACTTATTGAGGTCAAATCCCACATTGAATCTCCATATTCTATTAAGAATCCATAAAAATTTACCCAGTTTAAGAAATCCACACTTAAAGTATTCGTTTCATCTTGTATTTCTTTTTCTTTGTTCTCAGTGTTATTAAAGATGTTATTTCTTAGATATGAGTTATCTTTTTGCATATAAATTTCATTTAAAAAATATAAAATTTTTTTCCCGAAAGTTAGAAGTATTTGTGTCTTTCCAGACATTCCGTCTCCCAGTAAGATAATTTTAATAGAAATATCCTTCATTTCATTCAAGTTAATTTGATTTGGGAGAAAACCTGTCGGATTCTCCATCCTAAACCACTCCAAAATAGATATTCAAAAGGACAATCCAAGCTTCCTATTATTCAATAACTTCAATTGAATTCTGAATAGTTTTTTACTTCATAATAAAATATCGAAAAAAGTCAGATAAAAAAGGATAACATCATCTATTTGTAAAATATTTTAAGATATAAACGTAATAACGAAGTAATGACTAGAATCTCAATAAAATCCATAAAAAGGATTTCTGTAATTAATGCTGAAACAGGGATTGAACTTTATTGTAAAGATATCAGTTCCTCTTTCTTTTTAGAACACGATAATCAGCTAGTTTCTGGATTCATTTCAGCTTTGATAGGATTTTCAAAGGCAATAGTAAAAGAAGAAATCCAAGAAATTGTATTTGCTAATTCGCGCCTTTTTTTCAAGCGATTTTCAAAGGTTATCATTGTAGTGATGACAACTTTAGGGGAAGAGTGCATTTTTATTGATAGATTGATTAATGATTTAGGTAATCAAATAGAAACCCAGGTGGACATTTCCCCACACAGGCAATTTGATGTTATTTCACCAGAACAAACCTCATCATTTGAAACTCTAGTTTGTGAAATATTAGAACGCGAAAAATCTACACCTCTTATTAGTATAAAACCAGAGAAATCACCTAAGATTGTCATTGCTGGCCCAAAAAGAGCAGGAAAAACAACAGCCCTTCGAAAGTTCTTTTATTCCTGGGATGAGGAAGAATTGAAAGCAATTACTCCCACGGTAGACTATTCTGTTCTTCATTCGTTCCTAGATGCTCTACGTACTGAATTAACAATATTTGATCTAGGAGGACAAGCACAATACATAGAAAATCATTTAACTATGGATAACAGATGGAAGGGAGCAGCTGCAATTATATTTATGGTAGATATACATCATACAGGAGAATTTCAACAAGCATTGGAGTATCTTATGAAAATAATTCAGATTCTCAGAGTAAATGAAGAGGAACCGTTCATTGGGTTATTCGCCCACAAATATGATCCAGAAAAAAAATCTGGATTGAAACCAAATTTACAGGAATTCCTAAGAACATTTCGGAAAATTTCTGAATGGCCTAGGTATTCAATTTTTTTGTCTTCAATATTTGATGAATCATTACATCTTGCTTTTATACGTACAATTTCAAGAGCCATTCCATTTAATTTGCTTCAAAATATTTTAAAGAGTGCAATATTCTTTGAAACTCAGAATCAAGTATGGAAGACAATTTCAAGTCAAATGAATCATAATCTTAATACTCACGAATTAGAAGAAAAAATTATTGATTTAGCTGTGCCTTATGGAGAGAAATTAGCAAGTGAGATTTTAAGTGACTGGCTGGCTAATAATCTCCAAATTTTCGAGGTCAGAACGCCAAATGACTCGTTAAATGTTGAAGTTTTAGATTTACAGGGTGGAATTAGGATAAATGTGAGATTACCTAAAGAAGATCAAAGTTCAGTGACATTTGCAGTAATTGAAGGGTTGTTCACAGGATTAGGAAGCTTCTTTGGTCTATCAAAGATTAATCGACTCACTCTAGAGGAAACAACTGATTCTATTCAAGCAGGTTGGAGTCTATTAGAATTCTAGAAGTCATCTGAAAGAACCAAATTGTATTTTCTGCGATAGAGACTACTTGGTTGATTAAAAGATTATAATTTCCCTCCTGTGGCCTCTCTTATAATGTAATTACCCAAGTAGTAAAGATTCCATTTCTTTTAAAGATTTGAGGCGGTTCTAAGTGAAAAGTTGCTAAAATCCCTTCAAGCATGCCATCGAGTAAGATTGTCGTTAAATCAACAGGCCATTTCTGACCAGCCCAGTCAGGGATTGTTATATACAGATATTGACCTTCTTGGCTAACTGCAAGAGTTTTTGAACTTAATAACCGATATTCTGGTTTCCATTCCCCAATTATATACTTTAACCAAGATTTTTGAAGGGATTGGCCATATTTAAAACCTGAAATCACAGCATCCTCCCGAATTTTATCCTTTAATTTTGGGAAAAGATCCTGGAACCGATTCATGTCTTCAACTAATGGGGAGTACTTGGGTAATGTTTCCTGCTCAAATTGGACTAAAAGTTTATCCTCCAATAATCGACGAAGAAGAACTTCTGGTAAAGAAAAATAAAGAGTTTTTATCAATGCCAGGATACCACTATTGTCCTCTATGGTTGTCAAATGAAAAACCGCTGAATCAATAAACTCTCTGAAGTGATGCATTGCTTTTTTTATATTCTCATTGAGAAATTTTCTTTTATCAACATCACATTTGTGGAAAAATATTGATAATTTGGGCTTTTTCTCATTAACTTCTAAAACTAGCTTCCAAACGTCTGCTAAGTAATCTGTAGCGGTCTTAAAGGAATCTTCATCCTGAATATCAACAACAAAAATCATTATCGAAGTGTTCTCCCATTGTCTACCTTCAACTAAATATTTTGGTCTAAAAACGTCCTGTCCCCCGAAATCCATGATGAGAATATTCTGTTCTAGGAATTCTAAGAATTTTGGTGAAATCTCAACACCAATAGTAGGTCTAATTTCATTTACCATTTCTTTAGACCAATTATTAAAGAACATATTCTTTAAAGACGTCTTACCAGCTTTACCAAGCCCCACAATTGCGATCTTAGAGGCAACCTTCGCCTTAGTTAGGTCTGCTAGCTCCGTTCCAGCTAAAGGATCCTGTTGGAGTTGAACAAGGACAGGAGATAACTGTTCTTGGAATTCTTGTTTACTTGGGTAACTACCCGTCCGTTGATTAGCTAATAAGGGGTAGGATGCCTTGCTTAAGGTTTCAAAATAGTGTTCTATCTTTGAATCTTCAAGCTGCTCTTCAAACAACAATTGTATTGCGAAGTCTCCATAAGTACGAACATACAACATCATATTCGCGAAATGAATCTGACGAATAGGATTATCGATAGCTTCTGAGAAGGATTGGATAGCATTCATGAATCCTGCAACTAATTGTGGATCATGGTCAGTTAAATTTATTTTAGTGGATTCAAAAGCAAATACTTCAATTCCTGATTCGGCAATAATTGAGAATCGAATAATCATTTAAATTTCTCCATAGTTTTGGCTGAAACAATAATTAAACTTGGTTTGTTATAGAAAAAAGATTTTGGTAAAAAGAATGTAAAAACATAGAAAAATCGTCCACAAAATGGTTTAAGAATTTTAATAGTTCTGGATTAACTAAAATCGAACTTGCCAAGTAGTAGTATAATCTGTTTCTTCAATTTTCACTGGTTCAGGCAACTGAAACGTTTTGAGAATTCCAATAAGCATGCTATCTAGTAATGTCGTTGTCAGCTCTTTTGGTATGTCCTCATCGGTCCAATTTGGAATGGTAATATAAAGAGCATTACTTTTCCTTTCAACTCTAAGGGATTTAGAAGTTAATGCTCGTGGCTTGGGAGTCCAATCTCCCATGAGCGCATCCATCCAAGATTTTTGCAATAAATATCCAATACTCATACCATGGATCTTCGTACTCTTGATTAGGTTAATTCTCGAAATTCGGAAGACATCATCAAAACTATCCCCATCAGAAAAGTCAGAATATTTCGGTAAGATTTTTGTTTCAAAATAATCTAAAAGTTCTTCTTCAAGTAACCTTTTAAGAATCACATCAGGTAGCGAAAAATAGAGAGATTTAATGAGTGCAACATTACTACTGGTATCATCTATTGTTGTTAAATAGAAAGTAGCCATTTTTGCAAATTCATCAAGCTGAATAAAACTATCCCTGATATTATTTGTCAAATCATTTCTTGTTGCTATGTCATATTTATGTAAGAAGATTGAAAGACGAGGGGCGGTTTTATTCGTTCGCTTTACAATCTCCCATATGTTAGAGAGGTATTCCTTAGCGATTTTAAAAGTGCTTGGATCCTGCAGGTCAACAACGAAAATCAAGGTCGAAATCCCTTGCCAAATTTCCTCCTGTTGAAGATATTCATGTCGATAGGTTACTTGTCCTCCAAAATCATGAACAGCAATTTTATGGTTGATAAAATCTAAAAATTTCAGAGTAAAGTCGATTCTAACTGTAGGTTTAGTATCTCTTGCCATTTCATTAGTCCATTTTTCAAAGAATATATTCTTAATCGATGTTTTGCCTGCATTTGCCAACCCAACTAAAGCAATCTTGGAAATTGTTGATTTTGAGATTGTATCCTGTAATTCTTCTTCTTCAGAGATATCAAAGCAATAAGGTGAGAGAATCGGTTTTACAATCTGCTGAATTTCATTTTCGCTTTGTGAAAAATTTCTTGTTTTGTCAGAGATGATCGGAAATAATTCCTTTGAGAGTTGAGAAAAAAGACCCTCAAACTCTTTGTCACCAAGCGTCTCGATAACCATTAAGCGCATAGAAAAGTCACCGTAAGCCTTGAAATATAACGTGAAATCGTTGAAATGGATCTGTTTCACAGGTACACCCATATTTTCTGAGTAAAGTTGAATCGCGGTTAAAAATCCGGATAAAGAGATCGGATCAACAAGTTTTTCTTGAGGTGACCCAGAATTAAAAGAAAAAACTTCAAGTCCACCTTTCTTAACTATTGAAAAATGAAGGATCAAGTGGTTCACATCACGCTTTTTCTGTTTAACGATTTGTAAGCAATATATCTCTTAAAAGAGCAATTTCAAAGGCTTCTGAAATATTAAGGTCATTTTTTGATGATGTTTCAAGAAAGAGAAGCTCGTCCCTGAAAGGATCCTTGGTAACTTCCTTAATCTGAAGTAAGTACTCTTTGATCACGGATTCTAATGAAGTTGCAGAATTTCCAATTAAATCATATTTACTTCCAATTATTACAAAGGGAGTTTTCTTCATGTTATGTTTATTAGTTTCCTTAATCCAGTCGATTATTGTCTCAAACGTTGATAAACGAGAAAGATCTACAACAAAAATAGCTTCATCTGTTCCAGCAAAGAAGGGCCTTAAAACTTCCCTGAATTGAGGTTGTCCAGCTAAGTCCCATAATTGTAATTTTACTGTTTTTTGAATGCCTACTAAGGGTTCAAGATTAACAGAGACAACACTAGTTTGTACTCCAAGAGTCACGAGATATTGTGCATGGAAGGGTCTTCCTAGATATCTTTGAACAAGAGTGGTTTTTCCTACTGCCCCCTGTCCCGCAATAATAAACTTTACATTCGTTCTGACTCGTAGATTTGATGATTTGCCTTTAATGGTCTCTTTAATTTCATTCAAAAAATCATTCTCAGATGTTTTAACGATTTCATCTTGTTTATCAACAATTAGCATGATATCTTATCCTAATATTTTTGTACCGTTACCGTCTTTGTTTTCGGTAAAAAAACAAAAAAAGATGATCCTTTCCTATATTTACTCTCGAAATAAATATCCCCCTTATGGAGAACAGCAATTTCTTTAGCAATAGATAAACCTAATCCTGTTCCTGGTAATTGACTTACTTCATGACTCCGAAAAAATCTATCAAAAATGTGTAATTGATCTGCCTTTCGAATTCCCATACCCTCATCTAAAACTTCAAATAAAATACCATCAGTATTTCCTGGATTATAAAGTCCATGGTAATTCTCCAAAGAATTAATTTGAACTGAACCCCCATCATGAGAATATTTCACTGCGTTATCAATCAGTATACGAAAAACTTGACTAATTCTTGAAGAATCTCCATCCAAATCAAGGGTCTCACAAACATTGTTTTTTATCTTGATATTTTTTGATTTCTGCTTTGGTTCCAACTGAACAAGAACCTTCTGGAGGATTT
>JAEOTY010000078.1 GCA_016839625.1 Candidatus Hodarchaeota archaeon | reverse complement strand
ATACGACAACTTGGGTCACCACTGTTATTATTTTGATTTTATCAGAAGGATCAAAACGACTTGGAGGTCCTTCAGTCCACAATAGGTTCCCAAGAATATTCTGAATGAGATAACCTATTTGACCTTGGGTTAAAGCCACAGCTACCTCCATTTTCATGGGAGGACGGTTATAGGGAGGGTAAGAGCCTGCCTCCATCTGTAGTAAGAGATTCCCGACTTGTGGCCCATTTCCGTGTGTTATTACTACCCGATACTTTGGAATGACCTTCATTATTTGTTTAGCCGTTTCTGTAATATTTTCAATCTGTTCCTCTTGTGTCCCCCTTTGTTTCCCCTTAATCATTGCATTTCCACCAAGTGCAATAACAACTAATGGCTTTAGCATATTAATTCCTCAATCTTACTTAAAAATAGCTAAGAATAATTAAACTGAAAAGTATGTTATGTTTTCTAATATTGATTAAAAATATTTATATTATGTCTCTTAATCTTAATTTAATTCGACTTAATGGGAAATTGATAACAATTAAATTAAATTATCAGATGTGGAGTAAGGTGGTCGGTCATAAAAAGTTTATTTTAGAATTCTTCTATATTTTACTATTGATCAGTGTTATATTTCACAATAAAATTAATATTGAAAATCTAAGTGACATATCTGTTAATGAATCTAAGAAAAATATGAATACAAATAGCAATGTAGATAGGATAAGCAAAGGGATCAAGAATAGCTTATTATATTCTGAGAATTTTGAATTACTTAATGCTCTGGACAACTGGACGATCCATGATGGAAATTGGTTCATTGAGAATGGTCATTTAGTTATTTATGATACTGATCCTATAGTCAACAATCATCCTAGAATCCAATTACCTGTTAGCGTTGACGGTAATTGGGAAATTATCTTCTACCAATATTGGGAGAGTGGGCCTTATTTTGAGAATGGTCTACTTTTTGATTTTTCATCATGGGAACCCTGGCAAGGATATTATCTATGGCCTTCAGCAAATGGGGTTAACCTAAATTTGAATAAGATTAATAATGTTAACAGTGCTCCTTTGATTCATCGTGAATCCTTTTCTTGGTCTAAAGGTCAATGGTATAAATTCACTCTTATTCGTTTTAACGAAATGATTTTGAGTTACATCGATGACAACATGATAATCAATGTTAATCATACAGAATCAATTTTGGGTGATGATTTCGGCTTTTTTCTTACTTCAAGCGGCAGTACTCTGGAGCGTATTTGGATAGATAATATATCAATAATTGCAAGGACAACCCCTCCAAATATATCAGATCAAACACCAACACAGCAGTCTTCTATTACGACAGATTCTACTACTGCTACTACTACAACCACATATACTATTACAACTACCGAAGAATCAACTGGATCACAAACCTCGGATTCGTCGACTACTGAAGAGAAAACAGTTACTGAAGATGTAACTACTACAACCACAACAACTAGTTTACTACCTACTTTACCGTGGTTAACCACTGTAACACCCAGTTGGTCAACACTACTCGTGTTTCTTAGTTTGATAGTCATTTTACAATGGAGACGATCCAAGAAAATATAGTTATAACATACAAGTTATAATTACAGCTATTTTTTTCAGATTCTAATACTGGTGCTGCTACTACAACTAATCCAATTCAATCTAATAAAAATGATACTCTAATATCTACTATTCTTTTCTTAGCTAGTATAGTTGGAATTTTCTTGTTCATACTTCTAATTTCCACACGATATGTTAGGAAAGGAACCCTATAGAGTGAAAGATAATGTTTTTCATGATACATTCCTGCAGTCCTGTTTCGCGAACCAGGAACTGGTCATAATTACATCCCAATCATGATTCCAACCCCTTTTTTACTCATTTACTGCATTGTATTGACTTATTATAGCTATTACCGCAAAAATATGTAAACGATAAATGATTCTAAAATTAAGATTTGAAGAGGATGAAGAAGATTTAATGATGATTTAGATATGTCAAAAGATCTAAAAAACTAGAAGCTTGAGAAAGCTTTTTCTAAGATCGTAAGTAATCATCTTTCAATAAAAATGAGACGTTTAAGATTAATCCTAGTACTCCTATTTTCCTTTGGAGTGATCCACGGGGATTTATTAAATCTCATTCAAGTGAATATGACAGGTGTTGAACCGACAAGTCCCCTAAACGATCAATTGAAGTCACCGCAGCTTTCAATTAAGGCAAACACAGATGTATTACCTGATAACAATACATGGAGGGATTATCCTGAAGATGAAGACAATAATGGTTTCTATGATCACTTAATTGTGGAGTTGGGCTGGATTAATTTCACAGAATTTAATGGAGTTTATGGCATTCTTAAGGACAGATATGAAAATCTGTTAGGTATCTCAAGGGCAGATAGCTCTGATTCTGGGAAGATTGTTAGATTTTCATTTTTGGGACAACCAATCAATGCTGGAGGGACTGATGGTCCGTATGTTATTGAAGTGGGTCTCTTCACTTATTCTGGATGGTGGTGGTGGAGTATACCCGAGGTAAATTTTACTCATCAATATATTACCACTATATCCTATAATCATGGCGATTTTGAACCTCCAGCCGCAACGATTGTAGGTTTTTCAGATTATCTTGTTGATACGGATGAAGATCAATTCTACGATGAAATAATCTTCAAATTAAGTGTTGAAGCAAAAGATCCAGGACAATATGCGATTGATTTGTATTTGGAAGATTCAACCCCTTTTTCTGGATCTAGTAACGATTTAACTGCTCATTGGAGTGGTTTCTTGACCCCTAATGGAAATGAAGTTGAAATATCTTATTCACTACATAATTATATCAGCTGGAATTTAAACGGGCCGTATAATGTCAGTTATATTCAATTGCGTTTTTACGGCCAAGACCACCAATTCCTGACTACTCCCTATAGCACTGATTCGTATTCAGTTAGCGAGTTTGAACCTCCTCAAGTGAAATTAACTGGAAGATTTTTTGATTGGGGGGTTGATCTCGATTTAGATGGAATATATGAAGAACTTGCTCTAAGTGTTGAAGT
Source organism: Candidatus Hodarchaeota archaeon (assembly GCA_016839625.1). GTDB lineage: Archaea > Asgardarchaeota > Heimdallarchaeia > Hodarchaeales > Hodarchaeaceae > Hodarchaeum. Next base: position 2,355 of record JAEOTY010000078.1, on the reverse strand, counting down.
AAATGTAACTCGGAATAGAGGGTTGTATATTTCTGACTTGGAATTCAATCCCCTTGATACAGATCAAAACCATTGGAACCAAAGGGCAGAGATAGAGGAACACTTGAAGATAGGGATTCAAAACGTTACCTTTTTTGCGGATACAATCTCTTTCTACTCTTTAAGAAAAAATACCTCTTTCATAATTACTGATTTTGGAATTCGTGATCAGGAAGAGTATAGCCAAACATGGCGTGGTTCCCTGTATACTACTCGCGTTTATAGCTATAAAGAATTTAATCCTCCTCCAGTCTTCTTAACGGGAAACAACTGGGATTATTTAGTTGATGAAAACACGGATGGAATATTTGAGGAATTGGTAATTGAAGTAGAAGTAAATATAACTCAAGCAGGATCCTACGAGACACGAATAAATTTAATCGGTTTAGATGATTCTGACTTAGATATATGGAGAGATTACACCGATTCTTTATTAAAAGGAGTTCAAATTATTCCTTTTTCCTTTGATACTACAGAAGAAAATTTCTTTCGTAACCGTGAAAATACATCATATCTACTTAAGGAAATTATTTTACGAGAAGCATACGATGGTAATTTGATGGATTTTGCTGAAAACTCCTATATTACACAGAATTATAGTTATAAAATCTTTCCTCCACCTCGTGCATTTTTCACGGGGATGTACTCGGATCATGGTGAGGATTTAGACAACAATGACCAGTTTGAGAAATTAACTTTCACTGTAGAGATCAATGTAACTCAAACTACTCAATACCGAGTTAGATTGTCTTTACGTTCAACAAACTCAGACCCAAATCCTTGGGAGGAATGGGTGGAAACCCCGTTATCCCCTTACTCGGATACAGGGAAGTATAATATCACATTGTCCTTTGATGCAGCTTCACTTTATACAATTCGGAGAAATACGTCGTTCCTAGTCAATTACATCCGGATTTTTGATTCTGACGGGGATACCCTAGATCGGGTTAATTCCCCTTATATCACACGTCTTTATCGCTATACCGAATTTCAACCTCCAATTGTGTTTTTCACAGGACGATACTGGGATTTTGGATCCGATATCGACAATGATGAAATGATTAACTATTTAGATGTTAGGGCGGAGGTTAATGCAACCCAAGGTGGCCCATTTTCTTTTGATTTTAATATTAGGACTTATATTCCAGTCTGGGATTCTTCTTTTGGAGACACCATTTATCGCAATTTGAATGCGGGTGTTCAAAATATATCACTTCAAATTTACATTACTTTACCCTATTCATTAAGGCTTGACACTGCTTATATCTTTGAATGGATTTCGATTTATGATTCTGAAGAAGATCATATTGATCAGGTTAGTCAAGCTCACATCACTCGTGTCTATCAATATGAAGAATTTGATCCTCCGAGCGCGTTTTTGACTGGCAAGAGTTGGGATCAGGGTGTTGACACCGATTTGGATGGGACATTTGATGCGCTTTCTGTAATTTTCGAAGTTAATGTCTCTCAAACCAACTTATACTCCTATGATTTTCACTGGCATGAGTCTGAATGGGACCTCCATAGAGACGGATCAATCAGTGAATATTGGGAGGAAGGCCTAAACAACCTTTCAATATTGGTATATTCTGCACCATTATACTTGCTAGACAAGGATTCACATCACATTGTCGAAAATATTAGGATTTATGATGATGAAGGTCACTTGCTGGATCGACAGCTGTTCGATTATACTACACAAGTCTATAACTGGATGGATTTTGACACACCGGGAGCCGTTCTTACTGAGGAATATTGGGATTCAGCAATCAATTCTGATTCTGATAATAAATTTGAAGAAATACTCATTAGAGTCGGAGTTGACGTCATCCAACGAGGGGACTATACATTACGCTTGACATTATCCGTTGATAGGCCTGTATACCATGAATTCACATTTTCTGTCCAAGGTTTTTGGGGAGAAGGTAAGAGAGATGTTTTGGTTCATATTCCATTCATAAGATTCTATTCTAATGCTGATAGTTATTTTTCTCTCCAAATTAGGCGTATTCAACTTTTTGAAGAAGATAGTGACCTCATTCACCAAATTTATAATGCATATTGGACAAATGAATACCATTTCAGCGACTTTGATCCATCCAACAATCCTGGAACTACGACAACGACTGGAGTAGGGAATCCAGATTGGCGTCTTCCTTTTGGACTGTTTTTACTTGTTTCAATATCGCTGGTCCTTTTTCTCAGTCATAAGTGGCGAAAACCCTCTTCACCTTGAAGGAGCTGATGATGAGATGAGAGTCAAGCAGGAGCTATTGTTTCTGGCCCGACAGAAGGCCAGATGCGGAAAACTTGTAT
>JAEOTY010000077.1 GCA_016839625.1 Candidatus Hodarchaeota archaeon | reverse complement strand
GGGTCTTGACGATCTGGTTGTGCAATGAAAATTTGAGGAGATACCGCACGTGATTTGAATCGTTTTCCAAGACTATATCCAATAATTGCTGGTATGACCATTGTTAATGAAAGGATAAGGGTAAGCGCCCAAACAAGAATAGCTTGAAATAACAATAAGACAACAAGAAATAAAATCCCTACCGATGGAAGGCCTGGCCCTAAGCCAGCAAGGCTGAAGAGAAGAAAAAAGAATAGCATTAATATTATTCCGATGAATATCGGTGGTGCTAACATAATTGATCGGTCTTTCTGTGGTCCAATTAATACTGCAGTCACTAATCCCGCAAAAACCCAAGGTAATAAAGAAATAATAAACAACAAAGGATTTGAGATAGCTAAAAGGGTTGGAGAAAGAATGATCATAACCAATGGGGTTAACATATCAATTTCAGGAAGTCCAGTAACTTGCATGGATACCAAATTTAGCATGTAAGTTAAATCTAATTTCAATATGAAAACTAACAGTTCAAAAAAGAGGATATGACTAGTAAATCCAGTGAATAACAAAACAATTCCTGCTTTCAATTCTCCCGCAGGATCAGCTGATTTTGGTTTTGTAATTCGCCTGAATGGGAATACAGAGTTTGATTGCATCAGCTTTCCTCCATTTGTGAAATACTAGGAACCTGAGGTGAAATAATCTCATATTCTGGAAATATTGGGGTAAAATTATGATAAAATCTGTGAATGAAACGATCCATGATGAAAAATAAGATTACTGCTCCAAGACAGAACATCCCTAATCCAATAATATCTAGTGTGATGATAGATCTCAGGAATCCTGAGATCAGAGTTCCTCCTATAATAATGAAAGCAAGCAAGGCTAATTCTAAGAAAAAACAGAATAATACCAAAATTCCAGTCGTTCTATTGAAAAATAATGCAATAATTATGCTAATCAGAGTTGTAATACTCATTAAAAAATAAAATATTAAAATTGGTGTGATGAGAACCCCTATTTCCCCCATTTGACCAAAAATGAATATGCTTAATGGCGCAAGTAGAAATGCTATACTCGCCAGTGAAGAAACACCAAGAATCATAGTTTCAGGCCAAGAAAGAGCCTTTGTTTGAAGTTCTATTAAAGGTCTAATCTTTTTATTGCAATGTGGACATACAGTAGTAGTTTCAGAAATAAATCCATTGCAATGGGGACATGTTAGAAAAGTTCGTGCTCCACAAGTTGAACAAGTGCCAAGAGTCAGAGGGTTCAAGCAAAAAGGGCAAGATAAGCGTTTTTTTAATTTTTTAACACTGAAATAAGAAAAGAACTTTAATATAGAGAAAATTCGACGGGATTCTTTTTGCTCGGATTCTCTAGCTCTTATAACTTGCTCTAAATGTAAATGCTTACCTAACTCCTCAAAACTGCAGTGATTACACAAGTGTGGTTCTTGTCGAAAAATTATGAGTATTCCAGTTAGAAGAATAAGATCAGAAATTATGCCTAGTATGGCTAGGACGAAAATTAATTCCATTTCTGCATCTGGACGAAAGACTCCGTAAATTACATTGATTGTATTCCATAAACCATGGAATCCCAATCCTAAGATAAAATACCAACTACTTGTCAGAATTGTAGCTAGATTTGTTTTATGTTGATCAAGTAATCTAGTTTTCAAGGTTCCTATCCCAAGAGCAATGTAAAAAGTAGTCATAATATGGACAGGGGTGAGAGTGCGAAATAAAACTTGAATAAATATTAATTCTGGTTCAGTACTGCTACTCTGCCACTGATAAAGGAATAATTCAAGAAATGTGAATACTGATCCACTAATAATTCCATATAACGCGAATTGTCTTCGGGTCATGATGCTACTACGCGTAAAAAAGTCTGCACTAGGATCACTTTTCTCTGGATTAAAAAAAACAATTGGGGCATGTGCAACGACTAATATTGGAATAATTTTCATTATTTCTTCATTTGTAGGGAGAATTATTCCAACAATTAACTCATTTACAACAAACAGGCTTGTTTCATTCAGATCTCCTTCTAACATAAAAATTCCAGAAATCGTATCGAGAATGAGGAAAAGTAATCGATTATTGAGCAGTAACGCACCTAGAACTACTAATATACTTCCAAAGATAATTGCAGGAAGCGTCTTTTTGATTGCATATTTTTCTATGTTAATAAATGAGGCAGCAAAAGGAGTCCAGATTCCTAAAAAAAGCAACGGTCCTAAATATTGTGTCATTGTCCAAATAAAGGGATTCCATTGTGAGATCCAGGATGCAGCTAATAAACTTCCCAAAATTAAAAACGAAATAAGGCTTATTATTCGAAAAAAGGAAGGAAATTGATTTGATTGTTGCTTTGTACGGTCTTGATGCATGAATTTACTGTGAATTATTGTCTTATCTCCTTATTGGGGGAATTAATCAATCATATGTTTAAATTCATCAAATCCCCAACCTAAACTTATGAGCTGGTACGCTTCTATTGCGCGACTAGTAACACTAGAAATCATCGCGGTCACCTGAAGTCCAAATAACAAAAGACTCGGAGTAAAGAAGAATCCGAGTGCTCCTGGTAGAAATGAGAATATAAGGATGAGTCCTAGTGTTGTCCAGAAATATTTACGGGCAAAACGCCAGGAACGCTTAAGACTTAGGATGATCCCTGCTTCATCAAAGACAATGGACATGGTAACATAAG
>JAEOTY010000076.1 GCA_016839625.1 Candidatus Hodarchaeota archaeon | reverse complement strand
GCTGATGTGCTAGCTTGGGTAGATGATGGAGATGGAGTGTATGAATCAGCAACAGAGCTAAAAATCGTAGAAGATAGTACAGATGAGTTCGGCGAACTCTCCATACCAGATAAGACATGGGCAGAAATCTCACCCTATTTTGCATTCACAGGTTCAGAGGATATCTGCTATACCGCAACATACTATAGACATCTTGACGCATTGCAAATTAAGACTGATGGTTATACCATCAATAAAGAAAACACTGTTACTTATGGCCAAACTGAAGGACCACCACAAGTTGGTACACCTTATCCGTGGTTGTGGCAAGACGTAGGAGGTAATGTAGGTTTAGACGGATATTTGAAAGATGACGATGCACAAGAACGAATTGGAACACTATATTGGGATTATGAGGCTCCTGATAATCCAGGAGTGTGGGAGAATATTGGCAGTGTTACAACCGATGGTAATGGATTTGGTGAGAAAACGTGGAATATAGGCACAGGATGGACAGCAGGCACATATAACATACGTACACGATTTGATGGTACAGGCAATAATTATTACAATAGTTATGATCAGATAAGTAATTTTGATACAATAAAGATTAAAGTCAAGTTTCAAATCTCTCTGAGTGTAGTTAACTCCTTCACTCGGTATTCAGACGCTTGGGGCCCAATAGGCGACGGTGTGACAGTATCTGTTATAGATGATGACCCAACTAATGTCTTCGTTGAAATGTGGTTGGATAAAGATGGAAATGGTTATTACGATGGTGGTACTGATGATGTTTGGTTAGGATCAGAACAGATTGAGCCATCTGTTAACCCTTACAAAGTAGATATACCACAGGCATCATGGGGCGCTATTGATGCGAAATTTGACACAGGAGATACTCCCAATATTAGAGCAAGGGTTACACGCGCCGACTGCTTTACTAAATATTCCAATGGTGATTTTGAAATCAAACAAGAAATTACCAAGACATATGGGTTTATTGAAGGGCCACCCATATCACCTCACAATTATGGAAGTTTTTATTCCTCTTTAGGTGAAACCCTCTATTTGGGTGGCTACCTCAAAGATGACGATGCACAAGAACGAGGTGGCACACTTTATTGGGATTACTTACGTCCAGGGGGGTCGTGGCAACAACTCGGTGCTGACATAGTTGGTACGGATGGTTTTGGTGAGAAAACGTGGAATATTGGAACTGGTGAGACTGTTGGAAAATGGTATTTACGTACACGTTTTATAGAGACTTCTGACTATTTAGAATACACTCTTGGTAGTGGAGCTCCTCCTACTGAACCTCCGACTATCTACGATCATTTTGAGATTTTAGGCGATCAACCAATGTCCATAATTGGTCCAGATATAACCCATAATGTTGGCAGTGGATTTCCAGATAAGCCTGACGCAATTCGTGTGGCTTCTGGAGCAGTTGGAGTGTATAATGCTCTTGTGAATGCATGGGTAGATAAGAATGGGGATTGGACTCGTGATGGTAATGAAATGTGGTTAGTCAATGGTGGATACTCCAACATGCAAGGATACATATCTATATCTGGAAAGTCTTGGGAAACTATTGTCAATGAACACGGAAGTTCACCAGGAACATGGAATATAAGGTATACAGCGACGAAAGTAACATATCAAGATGCCCAATTTACTAAGACATATAAAATAGAGACTCCACCTGATAATCCAGATACGTTTGAGAATGGTAACACAGACGGTTGGAGTCTAAAATGGTCTTATGGCGGTGAGACTCCATCATTTGTTGCATCAACATATTCACCCATTGTGGGGTCATATAGTGGACAAACAGGTTATGTACCACCATTTTCAGGTGATCTATCTGTAGCATATCAATGGGATGAGGGGGGATATGGTTACTTACATTCAGGTATTAGCACTCAAAGATATAGCTTCTATGTAAAAAGAGACGGAAATGAGATGTATAGTTGGATTAGATTCTATCCAATTTATGAATCATCAACAAAATTCATTTATTTGCAACTATACTACAGGTATTTATCTGTGCGGGTATACGATTCTGCTGGTTTCAGGACTGTGTATGAAAAAGATATCTATTATGAAGAAGGAGCATCATGGACTAACTGGTGGCATCAGGTACAAATGAAATTTTTCAGTGACGATGGAGAACTGTTTTTAAGAGTTATGAGAAGAAGTTCGCGTGATCCGAATAAATATTGGGGATATGGCGATATTAATTTGGGATCAACGGAAACATGGGAAGGTTACTCGCTCATAGAAAGTAGACATAATGATGCAACCAATCAAAGATATGCTTATTGGGATGACATCAATGTACGCGCAACTGAACCTTTTGTAAATGAAGATTGGGAAGTCGTAGACAATTTTGAAGATGGTTGGGATGGTAATGTCGATGGATGGGAGGAGTATAACTCAGAGGCGACCATACCAAACTTCGAGGCGTCAAGTTCTGCTGCCAAATGGGGATCATATGGTGGAGATATGTGGATGAGTGATTCATCTGGATATAAAGAAGTACAGTACAGGTGGATTGCAGGTGGAGACCACAAACTAGACTCAGATGTTGAATATAAAACATTCTCTTATCATACAAAAAATCCTACAGGTTATACCTACTCATATCATTATTTCTATCCTGTATACCAAGATGCTGATAACTATATTAAGACGGAATTTGAATATAGGTACTTTAGACTGATTAAGAGAGAGCAGGGCACACCTACAACTATTTTAGAAGTAGATACTTATACAGAAGACGGTGGATATTGGACTGGTTATTGGAACCATGTTGAATTGGAATTCTATAAAATGGGGAGTAATTTATACGTTGATGTCGCCAGGGTATCAGATAGAACTGGGACTGTACATTACTATCGAGGTTATAATCTAGGATCAGCTACTTGGAAAGGAAAGACAGTCATTACTAAACTAGGAGGTTGGGCTAGTGGTAACTACGGACATGGTTATTGGGACAATGTACGTGTTAGTGATACGAAATATTATGGTTCGTTAGATGGAGGAAAAGTACAGGGCAGTGAAACTGAAATCTATACAAATAGAACCATGACAGAAAATGTTATTAAAGGAATAAAACCAAACGATTATCAAATGTGGAGTTCAACAATAAACTATGAAAATATGACCCAATTAGAATGGGTGTCAACGGAAGTAGAATCGATTAATCAAACAGAAGTAGTAACTAACATTATTACTGATGAACCCATTATGATTGAGAATCTAGGTAATTCTGATTGGAAAGTATGGCACTTAATTCAAGTACCTGATGACCAACCAGAGGGATTGAATATTGTCAACAGTACTTATAATGCACTGATAAACGATGTCTGGACAGAGATCAGTGTTATTGGTCATATTGAAATAGAAGATACAATACTCGGACCGTTTGAGGAAATATACGATTACATTCAAACCATGTACAACAATTTGAATGCTACTGACGTTAGCTCCTTGGACTATGAGGAAAAAATGGTCTTGATGTTACAGTTGCAATATGTATCGGATTTAACTAGATATCCGCAATATTATGACCAATTAGTTGAGTATTTAACTGGTTATAATGTGCAACAAAAAATAGCTGAATATTTGCACGTCGAAAATACAGATAAAATAGCTTTAGTTACAATGGTTAGCAAATACGAAGGAACTAATTTTCCACAGGTTGACGCTGTAAAGGGTGACTATTTGAGTCAAATTTATAATTTGACAAACCAAGGATTCCATGTAAACTGGTTGATTGAAGAATATATGAATCCAATACTTTTGAATGATGCTATTAGTCGCATAGATAATTATGAGAATCAAACCACAACAATTTATTACTCATGGGTTGGACATGCGATTTCTAATGGAGGGGTAAATGAGATTCAATCAATAGTTCTTAATGATGGTACGGTCATCACAGACGAACAATTAGCTGCCTATTTCTCAATTTGGGAAAGTGAAAATCAATATTTCATGCTGAATACGTGTTTTGCTGAAGGATTAATGGTAGAACTGAAACAGTTTGGAAGAATGATAATAGCATCTACAGCAATAGACATATTAGAATACGTTTGGATGTTTGGCACATATTCATCCTTCTATACAGTACTACTTGAATATTGGAATTGGAATGACTCTGTAGAGGAAAATTATCTGACACTTTGTAGTGTCATGGAAGAAGACCCTGTATTATTTGATTTCACTGAAGGTGATGATTTCTATCTTTAGAAAGGAAGGATTTGTTAATTGAATACGGAGAAAATTAACATGAGACGAAGACATAGAAAATTATTATTGATCACATTAATCCTGATACAACTAACAAGTGTTATATTAGTTTTAGGAAGACACAATAAAAGTTGTGATATATCATTTAAGTTAGTTAAATATCAGGATTATGATAGAGAAATAGAGACAACAGGGTCAATATTGGGTAATGAAGAGTTTAAGATATTCGCACAATCAGAGGGTTTGACTGGAAATGGAACACTGGTGAGTCCCTATATCATTGAACGTTATAACTTCACGGTTTTACCCAATAAAAGTTTTATTCCAATAAGTCTGAATAATATGGACTTGTTTATTGAAATAAAAGATTGTCTGATTTCTGGTGGTTCTGTAACAGGAATTAAGCTCAATAATGTGAGTAACGTTAAAGTATTTAACAATAAAGTCTTAGATTTAAGAAGTGGAGACTCTATTTTAGTAAGGAAAAGTAAACATGTATTGATTAGTAATAATTATGTAATGGGAGCTTCAGATATTGGAATACACATTTATAAGTCTGAAGGGATATTTGCTGAAGAGAATATCATTCTTAATTGTCGGGATGGGATTAAAGATATGGAGAGTAATCATAGTGTTATACAAGGCAATGACGTTTCAAATTGTTCGTATTCGGGAATCCATACAATATTCGCAATAAATTCAACCGTAAGAAATAATACTATAACTACCAACCCACTTAATGGACTTATGATTCAAGAAACTCTAAACGGTACTTTTATGTTTAATAATTTGACCTATAATCAAAGAGCCATTGATGTTTATAAAGCAGAGAATAACACAATCGTTAACAACTCTATTATTAATAATACTGGGAGAGGAATGGTTCTTTATAATTCTTTTAATAATACTGTGAAATTTAATGTATTTCTCAATAATAGTGGAACATCAGATCAATTATGGGTGGAATCACAAAATGAGACAAGCTCCATTGTAAAACGTTCATTAAAAGGTATTAAGTCACAAGGCGGTAACAACATAAGATATAATGACTTCATTAAAGATAATGAAGAAAGTAAACCACAAGTCTTATTTCAATCATCCTCAAATGAAAATAAAATAGAGTATAATTGTTATTGGCATACGAAATACGGGCCTATTGGGACTGACGCAGACGAAGATGGGATTATTGATTCAACATATTTCTTTTCTAAAAATGAAGAGGCAACCAATTTAAGTGATGTTGGAGATCCCTACCCATTAGCTCGGCCTGTAAATTATTTAAAACATCTGCTAGGAAAACCCACGATAATCAATCCACAAAACGGAAATATTGTGAGTGATAAAATCGAATTGAAATGGATTAAAGCAATAGATTCACTAAAACAGAAAGTGGTTTATTCAATCTATTATTCGAATGATTCAGGATCGACGTGGGTAACTCTAGTTGAAGATTTGGGAACAGTTTCATATTTGTGGAATTTAATCCAGGTTGAGGAAGGAAAAAATTACACTGTTAAAATTATTGCAAAGTCAGGGAGTCTTACGACGTTAGCCATTATGGATGGTACATTTGAAATAATGAAGAACAATGTTACAGCATCAACAGACATGACTTCCATATTAGATTCGACAACCTCAACAGAATCCAGTGTATCTACAACAGATAAAGAAGAGGAGCAGACATCAGGATTCGTGTTTATCTTTGCGTTCGTCGCTATAACTACAATTTTCATTAAAAAAAGATATCAAAAATGATACATAGACGATCTACCTGATTCGGAGAATATTTATTCTTCATTAAGGATTCCATAAATATATAATTACTGTATTACTCAAAATAACCATTTGTGAGACAGTACAAGTTAGACAAATACTCCCGATAACAAAGAACTCAATGTAGATAAGATTCACAACCAAAATTGAGGATAGAAGCAATTCGAAGAGTAAAAAAAGGTAAAAAGGTCTTAGAAACTGGAAGAGTCGTGAATCTTCTGTTTCATTAACTTCTGGGGTTGGAATGGTAGAGATTAATCCGACTAACCCAATAGTCAATACCATTTGCAGAATACCGAAGAAAGAGATCGGGATACCTAAAAACACGCCATATTCCCGAAATGCTTGAGCAATCTCAGGCAAATCCCCCTCACAGCAATCAAGTCCAATAATATATTCGACTGTCTGGTATATCAAGACCCCCATGGCCAAAATCGATGAACCAACAATCGCCCAAAATCGCCTTTTCGTGATCCGTTTAAGGGACATCCATGACTGATAGGTATTTCTCAATGATGATTGCAAAGTATCTTTTTCACCCAAGTTATGTAGCCTCATATAAGTTAGGACTAGTGTCAATACTTCGATAAAAGTTAATTCGTCAAGGCGATCTCGGAGAATTTTCTAACACATGTCTCAAGATTTTCAAAGACTAAATCTATGATGATTGCGCTTGATCGCTTCATATTCAGGATATACCAAGTTATCCCATCAGTTACTATAATAATATCCGGTTTATTGTATTCGAATGTAACTAGAGCAGATGCCAAAATTTGTTTATCTGCAAAGGAATACCCGCGGATTAACTGACTGAGGGGAATTGCCTCTATTGCTTGTTCCAAATCAAAGTTTTCAATTGGTACTCCAAGAAACTGTGCTTTAGACCTTACTCCAATGAGCAGATCGTACACCACCGCGAGTTTCTGTCCTTGACATTCATAGAAGACATCTGCTTCTTTCTTGAATCGCTCTGTTGTCCACCCAAGATCAATTAAGACTGGTTTCACCACTTGCTTTATAATAAACGACTTTAATTTTCTGAAAGTTTCTGGATTATACCAGTAGTTGTTTGGTTTTCCCACTTTTAGATATTCCAGTCTACTCTTCCTGTCTTGTAATTCAGGTCTTTCTCCTATCACTTGTTTAATCTGGTTAAGTGATTCTGTAAAATCTTCCATTTCAAACTCCATCATTCATCAGTTTATCACGTCTTTTTATTAGATGCACCCCAAAAATAATGAGAATAATCCCTGAAAAAAGATACATATCACCGAGGAAGTCACGGAACATGTTTTTTGTCGTATCAAGAAAACCAAAGGTAAACAGTAGAAACTCGATAGGATTTACACCCAATAAAAGACCAACAAGAGACACTCCTACCCCGATTATTAACAGTGAAATTGTTAAGATTTCCTGTTTCATTCTTTTACCCCTCTAAAAAAATTATTTCTGATCTGATTGTTCCAATACTTCTATAATAACATTTCTACCGAGTTTCATAATCCTTATGGGAGGAATTTTTGTCTGGCAATAGTGGATTATTTCACACCAATCGCCTGCAGTGTCAGGTTGAACACCCACCTCGCGAAAATCAGATTTGAAGAATTGCTCCTTACCTGAAGTCTTGATAAATTCCCCAATCCTTACAACTATTTCCATTTGTGTTTTTCTCGGCATATTCTCCACAATAGGATAAGGGTACTTTATTTATTAATAATTACCGCTCATGTGTGTTCTAATAGGTATGAACATTATACATTTATCTAATCTGAAACTAAGTCTACTTATATAGAATCTGCTCCATTTTATTGACATTAATTCCATAATATTTTTAAAGACTCCCAATTAATTTTGAATATATAACACTAAGTAGGGAACCTAGAATAGATAGCTTCTGAATAACAAAAAAATACTTAACAACAAAAATTCTAGTAGTTGAGAACATATATACAGAGAGGTTGTCGGTGATATAAGTTTAATATGCGGTTGTTTTGATATGGAACGATTCAAGGGAGTTATCGGATTTTTTTTCTTATTTTTTCTATTTTTGAATATCGGCTTTATTTCTACGAAAGTTAGATTTCATGATTGTCCAGACTTGGATAGTAAACCTATTCTTGGATGGTCTACTAAGGGAAAAGTTGATTATATTGATAATGACGCAATTATCATTAAGTTGGTGTCACCCCAAAACAACTCGATCAACAAGGGAGGGACTATCATAGACATTGATTTTGTGGATATTAATGATACCCCAGTGGTTCCTGTCACAGAGATGTATAAATGGGATGATGCTTCCAATTTTGAGGCGATTTTAAATCCTCTCCCAATGGCGGACGGGTTGCACACGCTTTATGTCGAAGTCGAGTCCGAGGGAGGGCCGTGGTATACCAATACCTTCTCCTTTTATAGTGACAACATCCCTCCCGAGATCACTCTTATTTCACCTGAAAATGGAACGCATACCCTTTCTGGAACGAATATCATTCATTGGGATACTTCTTACCCTAGTGGCTCATTGTACCAAGGAAGTCTTTTTGATGTAAACGATGATAATAATCCAGATGTGGTTGTTGGTGGTTCCTCGCGTCGAATTTATGCGTTTGATGGGTATGTTGGGACGGTGGAATGGCAGACATCCGAGCAAAGTGCCATTATTTCTGAGATCATCAATCTAAATGACACCTGTTTCTTAATTGGCCTTGAAAACGGTGCAATCCATATCTTATCTAAAACTAATGGGGGAACTCTTGACGGGAACACCACAGAAACATCAGATGTACTGGAGATCATAAATGACGCAAGTACCGAGCGCTTTTTTGTCCTTCATGAAAACAACCTTAGAATGTTTAATCATACGGGGGAATTTGTATGGGAAGCGAATTACACTGGCAGTGATTCACAAGACCAAATTTTAACTTACGATATTGTAACTAACTCTGAATCGGAAGTCATTGTAATCAACGATAGTTCTTTTGTTCGAGTTTATAATCAGACAAATGGGACTCAATTATATAACTTTAGCATTGCTGCAAGTCATGAAAGTAGTATTATTGATCAAGGATTTCTTTATTCAACCTTCAGTAATGGTTATGTACGAAAATACAATCTAACGGATGGTTCTTTAGAATGGGAAACTGATGTAGAGACGGGCCAGATTATCTACGACTTAAAGAAGTATGATTCCAAAATCATCTGTTCCACAGGAGGAGGAAAAATTGCCCAATTACATGATAATAACGGCTCTGTCAATTATATTCATGTTGGATCTACAAGTTACATCAAAAAGGTGTTTGTCCAAGATTACGACAAAGATTCAACGCCAGAAATTTTGATCTATGATGGAATAGGGACTGTCAGTAACATAGATTTTTCTTCTGGTTTAAGCTCTTGGAATTATAGTACGGGGAAGAGTATTCAGGAAGTCGCGTTCGAAGATTTAACCAACGATACCTTTATTGACGCTACCTTTGTTGCTACAGATGGCAGTATCACTGCTGTTGATCCGCGAGCAACGATCCCCAAGTTAGTTTCAGCTTGGACGAATGTTTCCTTCTCCTTCTTGGATGACATCACTGGAACTCAGACTTTTTGGGAAAAATACTCATGGGATGGTCAGACCAACGTGAGTGAACCTGGAACCATCCCTGCGTCAAGCGGGATTCACACTCTTGATGTCTACGTAAGCGACAATGCGAGTAATATTGCCCATTCTAGCTATAGTTTTTTCTCCCTGATTAATATCAAAGTCAACTCTCCACCCAACGGAACATCTCAACAAAGTGGGGCGATAATCGATCTTACGTTAAGCGAACAGCCCCTCCAACAGTTATATAAATGGGATGGAGGGTCTTTTGTGTCTCCTCCCACTCCTCTCCCTAGCTCAGAAACCACTCATACACTGTACATATTCTTAAAAGATCAATCCCAAAATTCACGGAGTTTTAAACTGATTTATACAACTGATAACACCCCCATAAGTACCATTACACTACAGACTCCTGCTAATGATTCAGTGGTGGAAGGTGGTGATAGTCTGACCATTGATTATAGTGAGATACCACACATTGAGTATTATAGCTGGAACGGGGCGAGTAACACCACTTCCCTCTCAGATATTCCAGTCACCTCTGACACCCATATACTTGATGTGTTCGTGGCAGATGAGGCGCTAAACTGGAAATCAGCACGGTTCGTTTTTCACACAAAAATTCAGATTACTCTCGTTTCTTATGTGAATAATACGGTCATTGATCCCAATATCCAGTTAAACTACACATTTGGGGAGATCCCTGATACCTGTCAATATAAAATAGATTCTAGCGCGCTTGTCACTACTGGTATGACCACTCAGTCAATCCTTATTACAATGCCGAGTACCAGTCTGACCCACACGTTGATGATTCGTGTCAATGATAGTGTAAATGGACGGTGGAACGAGGAAACATACATTTTTATCACCAAAATTCTGGTAAACCTAACCTCCCATACTGATGGAGGGTTTGCTGAGACTGGGGACTCATTAACATTACAATTCTCTGATACTCCGACAACTAAATTCTTCTCTTGGGACGGATTGAAGAACTCCAGTCGTACACCTGTTGTTCCCAGTCCTGATGGCTTCCATTACTTTGATGTATATGTCGGGAACTCTGAAGGGTATTTCTGGGCGTATCATTACACATTCACAGTTGATACAGACATCATAGATATTTTGCTGATCACTCCTACTAACCATACCCGAGTAAACTCATGGACCAATTTATCTATTCAGTTCAGTGAGATTCCCCACACAGTACAATATCGCTGGAATAATCAAACTCCTTCAAATAATCTCACAGGGTTTCCCACTACTGACGGAGGACATACTCTCAATACCACAGTCGCGGATTCGGCTGGAAATAGTAACTCCGCTTTGTTCTACTGGATTGTAGACAACACCCCGATCAACGTCACCTCGGATAACACATCCAGCGTATATAGCGGAGATTTCGTTAACGTAAGTTTTAACAACGAGACACCTATTGTTTCATGGTATTCATGGAATAGTCAAGCCTTCTCCCCAACACTCCCACCTACTCCATGGGGAAACGGCACTCATACCCTTAATGTGTCTGTTTCTGACGGCCTTAACTGGAATGTTCGTCTGTTCAACTACACTGTGATCGATCTTCCCCCAGAGATTACAATTCCTGATTACGATAGACCTCACAGAGGAGGTGTGTCTCTTCCTGTTGAAGTCAATGAAACTATAGTCACTTCTTGGCATAAGTGGGGTAATTTGAGCTCTGTTGACGGTCTAACTGTGGTGACTCCAAGTACCGAGGGGAATCATGTCCTCACGGTTTTTGCCGAGGATCAAGGGGGGTCATTTTCGCAAAAGACTTTTCCGATAGTAATTGATAACACTCCTATAGCTCTGGTTTCAGTTGAACCCAAAAACAGTAGTCGTGTTAAAGGAGGAGAACAAATCAACCTTACTTTTGATGAAACACCATTTTCTATTTCGTATGCTTGGAATAATGGTGCACGATCAGAAAACCTTACGAGTCTTCCTACAACTGCTGGCAGTTGGCATATGCTAAATATCAAGGCTTTTGATGAGGCGGGGAATCTTCTCGATGTTAACCTTCGCTATTATATCCCGAGTGCAGATGAGTTGAACGCCCCTTTGCTTCTCTTGGGCATATTTCTTATTGGTGCACCATTAGCTACACTCGGGGTTGCTGGGTATATTAAACGTGAAGTGGTATCTACATTTCTCAAAAAACATGTAAAACTCCCTAAAAGAACGAGTAGATAGATGAGATTGTATTAAGTGTG
>JAEOTY010000075.1 GCA_016839625.1 Candidatus Hodarchaeota archaeon | reverse complement strand
ATAACACTACTAAACACATGACACTTTATCCGAGAGTTGCAGCAGCAATGGGTACATGGGCATCAAATGGTTTGTCGTACGATATGGATATAAGAGAAAATGTCTATTTCCATGATGGAGAAAAAGTTGATGCGTGGGATGTTGCTTTTTCCTTTCAGGCACGACTGGTTCCGATTCTAAATCCATCTCTACATAAGCATTACTGGGATCATACAGATTGGTTAGAAGCATTTGGGTATGATGACAAGTTTGGAAGACATGGGAATTACTCTTTTATTGTATCTGACGAAAACAATGATAGTTTTTTTGAACATATCAAATTTATCTTGAACCAGACTTTTGCTCCATTCGAGAGTGAATGTTTAGGGGCATTTTTATTACCAGAACATATTCTTGGTGACCCATTTGATCATGGTTTTAATGCCACTGGTCATTTTACCGCTAATGATAAGTGGCTTGTCAAACCTGCTGATTGGCGATACCATTCAACATGCACGGGTCGGCCTACTGACCCAGGTGGTTATACTGGCCCCATTGGCTGCGGTTCCATGATCTTTGAAAGTTTCGATTCTACTGTAGATATAATTTCCCTCAAGAAATTTGAGAATATTAAATGGGATAATGCAACTGGTGCATGGGTAACAGACACTATTAACCACTGGAATATTGACAATCTAAATGACATGCCTGACACAGCTAAGGTCATCGTCGCAAGCATGGACTCAGCTATCGCTGATATGAAGACTGGTGAGGTCAGCATTATGGATCCTCAGTTTACGCTGGCTAATATTCTAAAAGAACTTCAAACAGAAAGCGTAATTCAACCAATTCTTTCGCCCGAGACTGGTTATCAAGCCATCTACTTTAACCCCAAATTTGTACAGGATGATGTTTACCACTTTCAAAAGAAAGGTGTCCGCCACGCGATCTCTCATATTGTCCCCCGTGAAAAAATCATCACTGAGTTCATGAACGGTTTAGGCCTCCCTGCTTACACCCCTCTACCCGTTACTTCGTGGGCAGCTATTCCTGAATCTGAATTGCTAGATTACAAGAAAACTTTTCAAGCAATTGATAATTCTACCCCCGAGTCGAATGCTGTAACCGCATACGATGAGTATTCAATCGACAAGGCATTTGATTGGCTTGATACCGAAGGATATAATACTACTGAGTGGCGAAAATACACCGAAGTCCCTACAACTACATCTACTAGAGGTTTAATTCCTGGTTTCGAGTTTTTTGAAGTTATTGTCTTGATTGTCTTTCTTACAATTCATTCGATTCTGAGGCGTAAAAAATTATGAGTCATCTATTTGCTACTTCTTACTATCAATCCTGTTCCCTCTTTCATTTTTTCTTTGAGAACTGAAATACTTCAGATGAATTGATTGGAAAATGAGGGCACCTTTGGTTATATCTAAAATGCACTCTTGAATGGGTTTTTATGAGAATCGAGCCTAAAAAGTTCATAATGAGGAAGTTCTTTTATAATAAACTTTATAGAGGACCTTATATTGTTGGTTAAGAGACCTCTTCTGATATGGTTTATCATATGCTTATTTATTTGTGCTGTTGGAAGTAATGTTCAGGTACAAGCCTCGGAAAAACCAGAGTACTTCTTTTTTGTGCATATGATTGCTCCTACATCCAATCCTGTGCGGATGCAATATGCTCAACTCATGGAAGGAGAGCTACCCAAAATTGGAATTGGTGCTGAATTGTCCTTAATTAGCTGGGCTGCATTAGGGCCTCGTTGTACTGATCAAGAAGTAGGAATGTATAGTGAAGGTGGATATGATATGTGCTTTATTGGTTCAGCTTATACCATAGGTTGTAGAGGGACCACAGGGCCATTTGAAGTTCTTCGTTGGCTTTTTGGATCAGAAGGAATTCCTCCAAACGGACAAAACTGTGCCTATTGGAGTTCAGTAACTAATGAGGGGTATAATACCTATCGTGCTCAAGAGTCTGATGATCTACTCCGAAATATCACAACTAATCTAAACTTAACCGAGGTAAAATACGACATCCGTGAATGGCAAAAGCTCTGGTATGATGTGATGCCGAACATTCTGATTTATAACCAATACGAGGTTCATGCTATTTCTACAGGTCTTTATGGTTATGATCCAGTGAAATCTCCATTAAATTCTATCGAAGACGTTTGGCTGACATCTGATTACACAGGAACGGAAGATCAAGTTGTACTGCAAGCCAGTACAGGAGGTGAGACTTTTAATCCGTTGATTGCTACTGATGTGTATGACCAATATATGAATAACCCAGCATTTGATGGATTATATGGCAATACTCCTTCGAAAGAAGTTGTTCTTCCATCAGAAATAGATCGAGTAACATGGATGAACACCAACTACAATACAAGTAATTATATGGCCCTATACCCAAGGATTGCAGCTGCGATGGGTACCTATTCCTCTGATGGTCTTAGTTACGCAATTGATGTGAAAGAAGATGTCTACTGGCATGATGGTGAATTAGTCGATGCATGGGATGTCGCGTTTTCTTTCCAAGCCCCACTCATTCCTGATATAGGTGCATCCCAATACTCGAACTTGTTAGTGCCATTTGGTAAAGATAATAAAACCGCAAAACATGGAAACTATTCCTTCACAGTCACAGATGAAAATAACGATGGTTTCTATGAGCACATCAACTTTACTTTGGACCGAAATTTTGCTCCGTTTGAGACGGATTATGTAGGGATGTATCTATTCCCTGAGCACATTCTTGGGGATCCTATTGATCATGGTTTTGACTCCAATGGTGATTTTGTCCCCAATGAAAAGTGGAAAGTCAAACCTACCGATTGGCAATATCACTCCACTACTACTGGTCGTAAAACTGACCCTGGTGGCTACGCTGGGCCTATTGGCTGTGGTTCCATGGTCTTCAAAGAGTACGATCCAAATACGGGTTCTGTTACCTTGCAGAAATTCAAAGATATTAAATGGGACAACATTACTGGCCAATGGGTATCCGCCCCAGGGATTAGTCACTGGAACATTGATAACTTAGATGACATGCCTGATATAGCGAAAGTTATTGTAGCAAACCAAGACTCTGCTCTTACCAGTATGAATACTGGCACTGTTAACATCTTAGATCCTCAGTTTAATCTTGGAAATATTTTCGAAGATCTCAAAGCAGACGCAGCAATTCAAACTGTATTCAAGCCTGAAAAAGGTTGGCAATCCATTTATATGAATCCTAAGTTTGTGCAAGATGGAGTTCATCATCTAGCTAAGAAGGGGGTACGACACGCAATTTCTCATATGGTTCCGCGAGAGGTTATTATTACATACCTCATGAATGGCATGGGAAGTCCAGCTTTTACCCCTGTGCCAGTTACGTCTTGGGAAGCGATATCTGAAGCTAGCATGATAGCGTACAAGAAAACATTAACAGCCACTGACGGTTCAACCCCCGAATCAGCTGCAACAACAGCATATGACGAGTTTTCACTAACTCTAGCTTTCGATTGGCTTGACTCTGAAGGTTATAATACCACTAAGTGGAGAGAACTAGAGAGAAATCACAATGGCACTGTTACTATTAATGTTATTGATACAACACCACTCATTCTTGGTTTATTATTTATCTCTGTTGTATTAATAATAATATACATCTCTGGTTATATATATCTTATGCGTAAAAAATAGTGAGTATAATTTACTCCATTCTTCATTATCCTTTTTGCTACATCTTTTCCTTTTCCAATGAGAATTGAAGTATTCAAATTTGGAATCAGCAGTAATTAAAAAGAGAGTTCGTCTAATAACTTGCTATAATCCTCTTTCGATAATCCCTCTGACTTTTCATAAACTTCCTGCTGCTT
>JAEOTY010000006.1 GCA_016839625.1 Candidatus Hodarchaeota archaeon | reverse complement strand
GATAGATGAGTTCACGGCTCACCTGAGTAATTCAACGAGTAAGGTGTCGGTTGGTTTACCCCGACTAATTACTCGGCGCCAAGGCTCAGGAGGCGGGATAGTCCCCCGCGATCACACCCCTACTCCAAGTAAGGGTGCGCCAGTTCTCAAGACTGGTGTTTAGCATGAATCCTGATCAACTCTTCCCAAAATGTCTAGATTTGTAGAGGATTTATGTACCTGGCCAGAGTTTGATGAATAATAGTCGTTTGGGGGAAATCATAATCTTTTCAATTCTTCTAGGCTTCTTATAATTTGTTTGAGTCAATTAATCTTACCCTCGATCTAAATAGTGGATTAAGAATAATTAAGCATTATTCAGACTGAATTCCAAGTTAATTTCTTGTAATTACTACAATAGGCCCCAGATTTTAAAAGAAATTAAGTTCGATGACAATTCTTGATAAGAGATTTTTAAATATGTAAAAAATTAGTCAGTTTTAACTATTCATGATGCATCGATAGGATGGTTTTAAAACAAACAAGAATCATTGGTTGATTGCTTGTATTAGGCTGTGCTTTCTTAATCATGCGGGAGCCTTTCAAAGAATCAATACGCAAAAATGGGATCAAAGCCAATTTTTTGTCCCTAAAAGCAAAATTTCGAAAGGCTATCCAGAACAAAAGGATTTTGACTAATTTTTCAATTTCCAAAAGAGATTTCAGAGGGTCTATCTATGCAAAAAGCTGGAGTATAAGGCAATCGTCCTTGAAGGAGATTCTTAGAGAATCTATTCATAATAGTGTGATGCGGACTAGGCTAACATTTGGTTTAGCTTGGAGAAACGCTACTCGCTCAAAGTACCGATCATTCCTCCTAATATTCGGAATCTTACTCACAATCGCTCTCGAGACAGGAATTGTTGTTAGTGTTGATACTCTGTATGATGATTTTCTATTTGATCATAGAAATCAAAACTATACAGATATTACTGTACATCCTGATCCATGGCTCAATCTATCTGCTCTAGAAGCTTTAGCAAAAGATATTCAGAAAACTCCAGGAGTAGCAAAAGCAAGCCCAGTCTATTATGCAAAAGCAAGAGATATTCTGAACGAATCGATATCCCAAAGCATTTTACTGTTTGGAATTGACTCAAAAACTCATCCCGATTTCCCGCATTTAAATTTAATAAAGGGAATACGTGAAGTTTCAGATTATACCATAATAATTTCTCAAACTGTTAGAGATTTGAGTAATAAGGATGTTGGAGAAGAGATTGGATCTTTATCAGAAGAGATTGATTTTGGCGATGTTACCGTTGGAGGAATTATAAGTGATACACCTTTCTTTGCTAACAAATTAGGCTCTTATTTTATTCTTGTAGATATCTACACTCTGATGGATGTCATTCCGGAAAACCGCCAACAAGAATTGACTTGTGAGATTGATGTATCAGTAAAGAGTTTCATTAATATTAAAGAAACAGGGGAGAACGTCAAAGATAAGGTTGGAATTGAAAATCTTGTTTCTGTAGAGAAAGACTTTTCTGAGATTAAAGCTACAGGAATTCGGGCCTATCAGACAGCTATGAATCTAGTTATCATTGCTTCGTTCTTTGTAGAGTTTCTTTTCATAACAAATATCCTAGCGATTGCTATTAAGGATCGCCAGAGGGAATTTGGGATTCTTAGGGCAGTGGGAACTGATTCAAAGCAATTAGTTGAAGTTATTGCTATAGAAATTCTAATTTATTCGGTTATTGGGTCTACACTTGGATTAATTGTGGGTATCGGTTTTTCAAATGTGTTGATACATTCGATGAGCGTATTTTATCCCACTTTAGTGTTTGAGTCAATATCTATTCATTCATCCTCACTCATCGCAACATTTTCTTCAGGGATTATTGTAGCTTTAATATCAGGCCTCTATCCCATTTTTTTGGCAATTACGATGCCTGTAATCCAAAATATTCACTCACGAATGCGAACTGCGAAATCATTCGACCTTTTCACCAATTGGAAATACAGTGTAGGAGCTGGGCTTCTTCTTGCGTTAACTGGGTTTCTTTTACAGTTTTTTGTTGGTCCTTCACGATTCTTGGATTTTGAAATTCTTTCGATACATTTTTTGGTTGTCATTATGATCTTTTTGGGTACTTTACTCCTAGAAGTTGGTATCCTCATTTTTCTTCCACGTGTAGCAATGAGAGTTCTTTTTTGGTTTGGTATTGTTACACGAAGCATTTCAACTCGTAATATCGCCAGGGAATTCCAAAAATCGTTATTTACAATATTAACTTCAGCATTGGCGCTTACATTCATTATTGTAGTAGGACTGACTTCAGCTGCAGTGATCGCAGCTGTACCAGACTACTTCGAAAGTCAATGGGGAGGCATCGAATTAGTTATGGAAGGTCGTGATACGCAACTCCCATTTACTAATTTTACTCAAGAGCTCGATATACGCCAGGACATTAGACGGTCCTCATTCATCCAAGAAACGCGAACCGAGATTGGAGGGGAAGATGGTTATGTGTTTGGCGTCGATCCGATTAAATACTCACATTTTGCTGAACCTGTCTTAGAAACCATTGATGATGAACAGTTGTCATATCTATATTTGAATGA
Source organism: Candidatus Hodarchaeota archaeon (assembly GCA_016839625.1). GTDB lineage: Archaea > Asgardarchaeota > Heimdallarchaeia > Hodarchaeales > Hodarchaeaceae > Hodarchaeum. The sequence continues at coordinate 3,951 of JAEOTY010000006.1, read as the reverse complement.
AACAACTGAAGAGATTCCAATTGGGAATACCACCATCACGAGAAATGTTACAAATGGGATAATTACTCATCTTCTTTACCAGCGGATTCGTCCTAAAATTCCATTAGGATCAAATATTTCTTTGAAAATAACAGAGAATCAAACTGTGAATATAACGTTAAGCGCTGTTATTCTAGGAAATATCTTCCTTGGCGATGGCGAATATTTATATATTGCTACTGATTATTATGAAGAGTATTTTAACTCCACCCTCGCCAAATGGTTTGTCTGTAACGTTCAAGGTGATGTTGGAACCGCCCAAGCAAATATTGAAAAGGATTATGACCGATTCACGAGTGTGATGGGCATCACGTTCTATAAAGAAGTGATTGAGAGAAGTCTTATCTTTCAGAGTGTAGTTTTTCAAGTACTTTTTATTGAATCATTCATTTTAGCTGCAATTGCCCAATTTGTCTGTATTCTGGTTTCCACTCTGCGGATGGAGCGAGAGATGGGAATAATGCGCAGTTTAGGCTTAAATAAGAGAGGTGTTTTTGGAATCTTCATGGCTGAGTCTACAGCGTTAGGTTTGTCTGCATTGGTTGTTGGTTTGATTGATGGATTGTTAGGATCTGTTCTTCTCTCTTGGTATATTTCACTTAGTATCACCAATATCGTAATCCAGTTCCCGTTTGATCGTATTTTGTTATGGGTCGTTATTTCTTTCCTAATTACCTTGGCTAGTACAATTCTTCCTTCTTACCGGTCAAGTCAGAGGAATTTGGTGGCAACAATATCTGGAAGACCGATGGTAAGATCATATATTGAAAAGCTAGAGAAACCGTATATGTACGACAAAAAGCCATTCTATCCCTTCTGGAGTAAGGGGACTGATACCTCTCCATTTTTTGAAAATCCCTCTGGTCTTTCAAAAACACCTACACCTAAACCACGATATTTATCTCAATCATATGTTGATATGACTGACATTGCACCTTCAATTTCTATTTGGACTTTCATTAAGGACAATAAGCTACAGATCCAAACTATTTTTCTTATATTATTGGCAATTGTGACATTAAATTATATTTTTAATGAAAATGTGATTTCTAGGGGTTTATCTCTCTTTGATTATATCTGGCGAGGTGTATTAATATTGGGGGATAGCGGTCCTACGGGTGATATCATGGGTGTTCTCAATACAAATCCTTTTCTAATCATCAATCCTCTTTTGCTTATTGTGGGTTTGTTAGCAATGGGCCCAATTGCATTCTACATCATGCATGGTTCTCCTCCTCAAAATTTAACAAAAGATTTGATTAAAAGTTTTATTTCAGGGATAAGTGGGATTCTAATCTGCATAATACTATTCATTATCCAATTTATTGTAGCTCTTTTCCTCTTAATTTTCTTAACAGCGCCTCTTGGCTCAATAACACCACAAGAGTATTTCGAATTTCCGCTGGAGGAAGTCTGGTTTTTCGTTTTAATTATCAGTTTTGGGATCATAATCATCGGTATTGAATTATTAGTGTTTCAAAGAGTTTGGGTTTTCCTAATTTTTCAAGGGGTGAATTCTAATTTATCTCTGAAACAAAAAATTAAGTGGACACGAAGAATTGCCTCCAAAGGCCAGCTAGGTTTTGTTGTTCTCCTAATAGTACACATTCTGCTTCAGATTGTCCTGTACGTAGTCTCCCAAAATGCTATGGTTGGGAATAGCCCTCTTTACGATGATCCTTACGCTTATCTTCCACAAGCAGGCCCAGTTGATCCAATCTCATTTTTAGTATTAACTTGCTTTGAAATTGGATTTTTCTTATTACTTATTATTTACCAGCTTGTTCAATATCAAAAACAGAGTCACATGTTCACAATGGATGATTCTACGTACGCTAGGAAAGTGATTGACACAACATCGCAACTGAAACTGAAAACGTCACACATTGCTGAGGTTATATTAAAGGAGGAGCCCTTAGAGCTGCCAATCGAGAGAAATCAATCTCTTCTATTTCAGGAAGAACTTGAAGGAATTCAGGTCCTATTCTTCCAAGAGCATTCTCGTGGTCTTCCTGTCGCAATGAATTACGCGAGACATTGGCCCCAGAAGATTATTTTTCTAGATACATCTGTTATTGCTAGGGTAGATATTCCTTCTTTAGACCAAATGAGAAAATTCTTGGATATAGTTAATGAACTAACACCAATACTTCAAAAAATTGACCAAGAATAGTAATAATTAGGTCTTGCAAAGTCATAATTCCTTTAATTTCAACCGAATTCATCAAGAGAGACAAAATGACACACACAAATTCACCACAAAATTCCTCTAATCCTGCTATCATCGTTCACGGTGGTTCTTGGAGTATTCCTGACTCCTTGAGGGAAGGACATTTGGTTGGGGTCATCAATGCTGTTAAAATAGGGTACCAGATTTTGCAACAGCAGGGAAGTGCTTTAGATGCAGTTGAAAACGCTGTGGTTTGCATGGAAGACGACCCTATCTTTGATGCTGGGATTGGTTCATTCTTGAATGAAGAAGGACATGTAGAATTAGATGCATTAATAATGGATGGCTCGAGACTGAAATCAGGAGCTATTGGTGCTGTACAGAATTGTAAAAATCCAATTAACTTAGCAAGAAAGCTATTAGAAAAAAAAGATACAATGATGCTGGTTGGTTCAGGCGCCAATAAATTTGCGAAGGCAATGAATTTATCTTGTGACCCTAAAAGCCTAATTATTCCACGAGAGCTTGATCGTTGGAAGCAAGGCAGGGAAGATATATTTACTCCTGGTGGAACGGTAGGTGCTATTGCATTGGACACCAAGGGGAAGCTTGCAATGGCCAGTTCAACTGGAGGTTCACAATATAAGATGGTTGGCCGGTTAGGCGATACACCACTGATTGGTTGTGGTGGATACGCGTCAGCAGTAGCAGCGGCCACCACTACTGGACATGGCGAATCATTTATGAAAATAACGGCTTCAAAAATGGCAGTTGATCTTATAGAAGATGGATTTTCACCTCAGGCAGCAGCAAAAGAAGTTATTGAGAAAATTAGATCAATAAACGGATATGGAGGGATAATAATAATTGATAATTTTGGTAGGATTGGTTACAGTTTTAATACCTCACGAATGGCTTATGCTTTGATTTCACAAGACGGAAGCCTTGAATCAGGCATTGATCCGAAATGAGATATTAGGAAAGGTTTGAAATCATTAATCTGGGGAAATTATTATTCCCCGTTGTTTGAAGTCACTAAATTTCTCAGAATATCCCATTTCTTCTAAAATCTCTTTGGAATGTTGCCCAAGAAGCGGGGGAGGTCTTATGGAGATCTCTTTGCTCTGATCGAGAAATGGTGAAGAAATCACAGAAACCATTCCTGCTTTAGGATGGTCAATGTACTGTAACCGATTTTTGACCGTTAATGCTTCTCCGATAGTTAGAACAGGAGCCCCTGGAACATCATTTTCGGAAAACCAGGTGGACCACTCTGATTGAGTTTTTTGAAGAAATATTCTTGGAAGTTCGTCATCACAGGTCTCAAAATCAAATTGTTTTCCAGCAAGATCCTCTCTATCAATTGCAACACAGAAGTTTTGCCAAAATTTCGCTTCTAGTGGAGCGAAAGAAACATATCGATTGTCTTTCGTCCGATACAGTCGATAAAACGCATTGTAACCTGACAACATGTGTTCTTCTCTGTGAGGTTCACCTAATCCTGCTATATATGTGGATGCAGCAACACTCAACCAAGGGAATAATTGTTCAGTCATTTCTACCGAAACGTATTGAGCTTCCTCTTTTCGTTGTAATAATGATGCTAGAATTGAGATAACTGCAGGTAAACTTCCTCCTCCGATATCACCAATCGGAACTCCGATTGGAGTCGGTACTTCCTTTGGCCCAGTAATGTGGAGGATTCCAGCTTCACCTACATAATTTAAATCATGTCCTACTCT
>JAEOTY010000005.1 GCA_016839625.1 Candidatus Hodarchaeota archaeon | reverse complement strand
CTTTTTAAAGAACTCGTTAGTTAAGCGCCACGAACCGCGTAGAACAGATATTTTCCTAAGTATTTCACCTTGGAAATAAATGATAGGTTTCCAGCGTTACTTTTGCAAAAAGAGAAGGAAAAGGGATTACGGAGATAAACGTCCAGATAAAATGTATTTTTCGTAAAGAATAATTAGCACTTTTTAACTCTTATTTCAGAGTTTTTAAAGTGTATATAAAGGATTTTACTGAAAGTGGGATGTTAAATTATTATCTGGGTTTGTCGGGTTGATTACAGCCGACTTAAGTCTTCAAATAGAAGATAAGCAGTTTTATTTTAAACTAAGGAAAAAAATGTCAATTCTATAAAGTTTCAAAGAAAAATTACCTGAATTTCAGAGGTTGACTGTACTCGGAGGATCCTCCGATTTCAATTATTTAAGGCACACAGAGAATCAGAAAAGCTACTTTTCAATAACTTGACAAATAGAGATCGTGCCTTTCGTCGAAGCGATCACAACATAGTTATCATCTGGAGAAAAAGCTAGGTCAGTAATAGATTCATCACATGTAATTCTTTGAAATATGTACCATGTCGAGGAACGGTTTGAATACTTCCAGATTGAAATAAGTCCATCTTCCCCCCCTGTGGCAAAAACCCTCTTACATGAAGATATTGCTAAACTTCTAATTGCATCAATCCATGGCTCGTATTGCTCAACGATCTGAATCCCTTTACGAGAATCCAATTCATAGGCTTCCAGATCAATAATATAGATATAGTGATATTGTTGCTTTCCGATGCGATCATAACAAATTGCAATTAAGAATTTGCGGTCTGAGGTTATTTGGATTTCTCTACTTTTGACAGTCAGGTCTGTAAAGTCAGGTAATTCCCACCTCTCTCGATCTTCATATCCTAGAAAAGAGAGTTGCTCATCACTTAAGTCATAGATTGCATATTCATAGGTCAGTTCAATCCTAAATAAGGTTTTTCCGCTTTTGAAAAATTTCATCAAGATTTTGTCGTCAGAGCCGATAAAAATCTTATTAGAGGATACACAAAACGAGCTAGCATAGACAGAAGTTCTTGACCCCCGTTGGGGGATTACAGTCCAAGAGCTCAGGTTCCAAAAGATAAGGTTCCTTGCTTTATCTAGGGAGACCAGTAGATTGTATCGGGGAATTATCTCCATCTGCCCTACGACATCTTTATGTCCTTCAAGGCATCTTAGCAGTCTACCGCTTTTAAGATCAAACACCTTAATTGTGTTGTCTCCACATCCTGCCAAGAGTAACCCATTCTTCTCATAGACAGCGAGAGAATGAACATCTGATGAGATATCTTGGATTTCGTGTTTCAAATCCCCATTTATACAGTCCCAAAACCTGATCATTTGATCTTCTCCTCCTGAAACAATGGTTTTCCCATCTTCAATAATTTTAATACAGTTTATTTTATTGGTATGGGCCTGAAATTTAACCAGAGCGGAGTGAGATTCTTTAACTTCATAGTTCACTCGTGTGACACCTCAGTACCAGAAGAATTTCGAGTACAGTCTAGTTCTCTGACTAGGTCAAGTATTAAAGGCCAAAAATTTCACTTAATTAATAATTAAATTTATCCCAATAAATTATATCAATTATACTTCTGATAGAGAGTGGCCCCTCTGATCGAGTACACGGATGTCAAGCTTCCATTGCTTGAAGTGGAATTCCTCGAGGATCTAGAGGAGCTATTAGGATCCTTGATCATCCCTCATTTGCCTCCTGCTGCGCTTAGCGAAGAAAAAATCAGTTATGCCAAGAAAAATCTTGGGTTTTCATCGACACATGATCATATCACATTATTAAATTGCTCATGCTTTAAAAACCCTTTTCCCAAACAATTTTCCCAAACAATTCCTCCATCAATTGGTAATCTAAAACACCTCACGGATTTAATTCTGTATGCTGACAAATTGTATGATATACCTGAGGAAATTGGCCACCTAACGGCACTTGTGAACTTTAAACTGAGTAGGAATAGATTATCCAAGTTGCCAGATACCATAGGAAATCTAAACTCATTAGAAACCTTGGATCTCTCGGAGAATCATCTAGACAAGATACCTGATTCTTTCGGTAATCTAAGGTCTTTAAAAAAGTTAAATTTAAATCAGAATCAGTTGACTGATTTACCAGAATCTTTTGGTAAACTGAACTCCCTTCAGAACCTGGATCTCAGTAATAATCCATGGATAGCCTTTCCAACACCCGTTCAAGATTTAAAAAAGCTTACCCAGTTATGTATGCTTTTCCAGCATGGGAAAGTTTTTTTTCACAATGAAAATGTCTCTCCCAAAATTTCTCTCCCAGATTGGATAGGGAAATTAAAAACTCTCGAAAAAATGACATTAAGCGGATTTGAGGGAGAGACGCTCCCTGATTCCTTTGGAAATCTTTCAAATCTGAAGTATGTCTCGATTCAACGGAGTAATATCTGTAGGATTCCTGATTCGATTCAGAAGCTCAAAAGACTAGAATACCTCGACCTATCTTTCAATCAGCTTTGTGAACTTCCAGATAGTTTTGGAGAACTCACCAGTCTTAAACAGTTATTCCTTAGATGGCCAACTAAAAACGGCTTAAGATCACTTCCAGATATATCTGAAATGAAAAGCATCAAAGAGATCAACGTCGAAAATAATAAGATAGAATCCATTCCTGATTGGATTGGGGAGCTTACAAATCTTGAATTCCTTAATATTTCTAACAATCCAGTTGCCCTAGATTCTTTCCCTAAATCCCTCAAGAATTTAACCGCCTTGAAACGATTTTCTTTTGGTAAGACATATCATGGGGATCATCTCTTACCACACTGGTTAAAGGACTGGTTACAGCGGCATCTACCAAGAAAGAATATTAATTTTGGATATTTTTG
>JAEOTY010000074.1 GCA_016839625.1 Candidatus Hodarchaeota archaeon | reverse complement strand
TATCTTATTTAAAAGCTGAGAAAGCAGAACTTTATCATTTCACACAGTTGTACGGCCGAACCAAAATGATTACTAATTCAAAGCGATTGATTAAACACCCTTTGCTCCTTTTCATTAAGTGGTTTTTTCTCAAAATTTTCCCTTCATTTTAGACTCAGAGAATGGATTCTTTTCAAGATTTTTGATTTCACCTCTAATATTAGATCAACAAAGTCGAACCTCAATTCATCTCCTATATGAACAACAAGCGAAGGAGATTTCATAGAAAATTCCTTTGTTCTGACAGCAGATTCACCAACTTTTGAACAACACCTTCCAATGAAGGCTTATGCAAAATGTCAGGTTAATATTAGCATTGAGGAAATTCCAGGTGACCATGAATTTAGCTGTTTCTTCATTGATACTCTTAATCGAACAATAAACGGTATGCCAGATACGAGCAATAAATGTAGGATTAAATTGTCTATGTGGACAATGATTGAAGATAAAGTTTAGACTTATATATTAACTTTGAGCTAAAATTGTTTTACAGGCTGAAAAAATATGGCTGAATCACCTGAGAGTGATATCACAGAGGTTCTTAAGGCATTAAATCATGAGATTAGACGAGAAATAATTCGAATATTGCATGATAGTCGTCCTGTGGCTTATACAGTTTTTTTGAACCAATTAAACCTACCTGCTTCTAGTAACGTTGCTTATCATCTTTCATTGTTAAATAACGCTCATTTAGTAGGAAAAGATAAAGAGGGGAAATATTCTCTGACACCATTAGGGAGGAGATCTGCTTTATTATTAGATCTAGCAAGTGAATCGAAATCATCCCCCTTTTCTGACCTTTACCTAGGATTTTCTCAATTAACTCCGTTTGAAACCCTATTAGGGTCCTGGTGGATTTTTTTCTTATTTATAGGTGTAGCTTTTTCTTCTTCTCTCTCCACATTTTTCATTGGATTAATATTCTTTAGTTTGGCTGGGGTCATTATTTTTCTATTTGTCTATAGAACAAGAGTTATCTGGTCGTTACTTTTGATAAATAATTTTCTGTGGATTTACTTTACTCCAGGAAACAGGCTTTTATTAATTATAATTCTTTTTACGAATATTTGTGGGTTTATTCTGATGTTTCCAGAAATGGATCCTGACTTAGTTATGTCAAGTAGTTTTCTTTTTGGTATAATACTGGTCGGAATAAGTTTTCTATTATCTTTCCTTTATTTGTATTTATCCTTTGGCGGGGTATTACCAGATTTTATCAGGAGAAAAAAGGAGGGGGAATAAGAGTCATCTTAAAGTAATTAAAGATCTCTTGTGTTCAATGAATAGATTCCAGATATTAATGGGATTAAGATCCATCCTCCAAGTAATCCGATTTTCATGACGATCTGCTGATCCCATTGAATATTTGAACTATTTAGAATCTCGATCCAGATATTAGCAGGGGTGAATGGAGAAAGCAGTTCAAGTGGTGCGAAAGCAGAAATAGTGAACTGAACAATGAAGATTCCAATAGCAATTAATCCAGCTGTTAAAGCTGAAGTTCGAGTACTTAATGCAGAGGTTATTACCCCGAAATAGATGAAAAGTAAGCCTAAAGGAATGAGAGACCATAATAACTTTTCGAGAGGGAGGACATCAAAAAATATTCCCATATAAATCCATCCAATAAAGGAGGCAATGAAAAAAGGAGTGACAAGTGCCATGATTCTCGCTAAGATTCTTGCCAAGGCATATTCTGTTCGACTGATTGGTCTTGCAAGAGAGAAGCTTATTGAACCATTCTCGATGTTACTTGCAAAAATACTCATAGTACCTAAAGCCATAATAATAATCCCAAAGAACAATTGATCTCCAAAAAAATCTTGAAATGCTGCCTCCCCTGTAGGAGGTATTGGAATTATAAAATCAAATCCAAATAGAGCAAATAATTCTTCCAAGTAAAATATTGAGAGAATACTCGAGATTACCTGAAACATAAAGAGGAAGAATAGAATGATAAATTTGATTCTTTCATCCCATAGATCATTTTTCAATTGAATGAAAAATGTATTTGCTTTCAAGCTACTGCACCTTCCTGAATTTTTCTATTGATTTTTTCTAAAAATAGATCTTCTAGACTAGTTTCTTCTGAAGAGAAGTATTGGATTTGCGAATTAGCTTTTTGGATCAAATCTAGTAATAATCGCTCTCCAGCTACCTCTTTATCAGTTACTTGGAGGATATAACGCCCCAAATGATCAAGTTCACAAGTATCGATGTAATTTAATTCCATTACTTTATCAATTTCTAACTTTCCTGCAATAATGTATTTCCCATGCTGCAAAAATGGTTTTTGTAACTCCGAGCGTTTGCCTTGCTCAATAATTTGACCTTTGTGAATAATAGCTACATCTGTCGCAATCTTGTCAACTTCACCTATGATATGGCTGGAGAGGAAAATTGTTTTTCCTGCTTTAGCCAAGTTTTTCAAAATACTGAGAATTTTTACCCGAGCTATGGGATCTAATCCGCTATTAGGTTCAT
>JAEOTY010000494.1 GCA_016839625.1 Candidatus Hodarchaeota archaeon | reverse complement strand
GCTTTACTCTCCCAAGTATTCAGTACTAGCTGACATCTCATGTTTGACTCACCTTTAATGAAATGCGTGTTATTCAAATCCTTTTTAGACATTGATGGACGAGGCTAATTATCAGTCATATCAATAAGAATACGTAAAGTTTCTGATGTGTCCTTCTTTTTGCGTTTCTTTAGCTGTTCTCTAATATAAGGTTTTGCAACCCTTTTTCCAAGAATGATTCCCGTACTGGAAACTGTTACAAGTAATAATATTGCTATAACTGTCTGAACTATCTCTTCGAAGCTCTCCACAGCACCTTGTTCAGGAGTAGTGATCATTGTGCTCGTCCCAGTTTGAATATCAGACGTTGTTGTTGTCGTGTTTAGTGTACTTGGAAAAAGGTCAGCTCTTGGATACTCATCCTGGTTATTCGCGCCTCCTTCAATAGAGTATGAGGAATCAACAAAGCCATCATTGTCATTATCGGGAGTTGTCCAATCGTCCCAATAATTGTAACTGAACTCGTTCTTTGAATGAGTGGTTCCACTCCAGTAGCTATCAAAAGCTTGAGACCTACCAGCGAAATTATTCCTAGTGAAGTTATTCCAGAAAACATCAATGTTGGAACACCGAAATCCCATATAAATTCCATATCCGTGGTTATAACTGATAGAGTTACCAGTAATTGTACCATCCTCACTGATAGGTTCAAATTCAACACCATACCGGCTATTATTTGTGATGAAATTTTCAGAAATTACTATTGTACTAGAATTTGAGATAAAAATCCCATTATGCTTATTATTATCAATAGAGTTATTGGAAATCGAACAACCGTCAGACTTTTCTATAAAAATCCCATTCAAAAGGTTGGTAGAGATGTTATTACTAGAAATTGTACAATAATTGGACATGGAAAAGGAAATGCCATTTTCTATATTGTTCTCAACTTTATTTTTAGATAGAACGTTATAGTCCGACCTTTCAAGGAAAAAACCCTGACGACTGTTGTTTGTGACGGTGTTGTTAACCAACTGGTTCTCATGACAATAGTACAGAGCTATTCCTATTGAGACATTCGAACAGTGCTGGTTTTTCACAATCGTTTTATTACAATTTACTAAGATAAGCTGGCCATATGGTTCGATGATCGTTTTATCTGTTAGATTCTCGAAATAACCTAGAGGGAGCCCATTAACCGTGTTATTCTCAACTGTAAACGAAAAAAATTCCTCTTTGGATGATTTATCAGGTATCTCAAAATAAAATGCATTATTAATGAAGGAATTATTGATAATCGTCGAGAACTTAGAAAAATAAAGGTAGATACCCCACCAACTATTGTTGGTGCAGGTGTTATTAGCTACGGTTGAAGAGCTAGAATGCTCAAGGGAGATCCCATGCTTGCCATTGTCATTGCAGGTATTCTTGACCAAAGTCGAAGAACTTGAATTGAACAGGTAGATGCCATCCTCATTATTGATGCAGGTGTTATTGACTAATTGACTATCATGACAATAATATAAGGCTATTCCTATTGAGACATTCGAACAGTGCTGGTTTTTCACAATCGTATTGTTACAATTTATGAGCAGAAGCTGTCCATATGGGTCACTGACCGTATAATCAGTTAGATTCTCAAAATATCCCAGAGGGAGATTATTCACCGTGTTGTTCACAACGGTACACGAGAGGAATTGCTCTTTAGACTCTGCCTCGAAAGAAAGTCCACCGTTGACGAAGGTGTTGTTAATTAAGGTCATAATGGGAGTACACTCTAGACTGATGCCGTTATCGATGAAGCTGTTGTTGGTGAGAGTCAAGGGACCAGGATCACCACATCCCATCCTCCCTCCAGAAATGAGGATACCAGTCATACCATTTCTATCACAAGTGTTTTTAGATAGAGTACTCCCAAAACAACGGGGGTCAAGCCAGATTCCAAACCTGTCGTTGTTACTGCAGGTGTTATTGGTGAAAATCAAAGAACTAGAATTCCACAGGTCAATACCATTCCCATTATTGGTGCAGGTGTTGTTAATCAGGGTCGAAGAATCAGAATCATAAAGGATTATGCCACGGAAATTAGTATCATTACAAATGTTGTTGGTCAGAGTCACAGAATCTGAGTCACTAACCTCAATACCTTCATAATAATTATTAATGCAGGTATTGTTGGCCACAGTCGAAAAACTAGAATTATCAAGACTGATACCAACCCCATTATTGGTGCAGGTGTTGTTGGTTAAAGTGGAAGAATCAGAATGATCAAGGAAGATGCCACTCCTAGTATTGCTATTGCAGGTGTTGTTGGTGATAGTCGAAGAACCAGAATTGTCAAGACGGATGCCCTCTTCATCATTATCGTTACAGATGTTGTTGGTTAGAGTCGAAAAACTAGAATCCCAAAGGAAGATGCCAAACCAACGATTGTTGTTGCAAGTGTTATTGATTAGAGTCGAAGAACCAGAATTTTCAAGAAGGATGCCCTCTTCATCATTATCGTTACAGATATTGTTGGTTAGAGTCGAAAAACTAGAATCCCAAAGAAAGATGCCCTCTTCATCATTATCGTTGCAGATGTTGTTGATAATAGTCGAAGAACTAGACTCGGAAAGGATGATGCCCCTCTCATTGCTATTGCAGGTGTTGTTGATTAACGTGGAAGAACCAGAAGAGTCAAGACGGATACCACTCCTAGTATTGCTATTGCAGGTGTTGTTGGTTAGAGTCGAAAAACTAGAATCCCAAAGGAAGATGCCATGATAATAATTGTTACAGGTATTATTGGTCAGAGTCGAAAAACTAGAATTGATAAGGGAGATACCATGCTTACCATACTCACCATTATTAATACAGGTGTTGTTGACTATAGAAGTCGTTCCTGTGGCAACATTATCAACAAATATACCATGTTCATTTGAACTATTGATCCAACAATTTTCGATTCTAAAATGCTTAGTTGTTACCGAGATGTAAATTCCATGAGTTGGAGAACCAGTAATATTCCAGCCTGCAATGATATAGGGGTCATTAGGCGCTCCCGTTCCACTATTCGCCACAGCAGCTAGCTCAACATCGTTGGCTATTTCAATGGGATCATGCACCGTGTAACTCTGTGAGATTGATCTGTTTGATGATACTAACGAAGTCCTGTGGGATAAGATAATTGAAACTGGAGAATAAGTAATACTTAGATAAAGCAATAACACAGTTAATAATAAACATCTTTTTAAATTTTTTAACAGTGTATTTCTTCTCCTTAATACCGTTCCTGACTCATTGAGAAATCATGATTAATAGATAACTAACCCCTTCATTCAACTTATTATTAGTACTCACTAAGAATATGACTGAATGAGATTTAGCATTGTTTTAAAAAAATATGGATCAAGGTGAGTTACCAGAGATCGCGTAACCGTTGCCAAAATGTGTGAAATAATTAATTTTGAGATGGGACTTCACGAGAGACAAGTGGTGGGGTCTGAGTAAGAACATTAGTAACTCTAACATAACCCAACTTTATACCTCTCGATCGTCTTACCCCCCTATATTCCCCCTTTATTTGAAAAACTTTTAATTCCATATTAAATGCTGAAACTGCAACAGAATCCCCTTTTCTCAACGGAAGATCTGATCTTATTGCCAAATAGTCATTTATTGGCTTCATTCCGAGTACTGGGAACTGTTCCATGTGATCATCTCGGGAGACTGCTAAGAATTTTGAACCTTGCAGAACTCCAACGTTTTTTACTGCAACTGGATTAATCTCTTTGCCATCAGGAAATTCTTTGAAACGCTTTCCAGCAAGTTTTGCTAGGAACCACTCTTTTCCAACGCCTAACATGCTCAATTTTATAGGATAAACTTCATCCACAGCAATAGTACCAACACTACGTAACAATCCAATAGCAGAGTAGCGAAAAAGGTCCTTTTTGCTCATTACATCGAATTTCTCCCCTGAGTCCTCAAACCCGAGGAATCGGCCTCTCACTTCATATGTTTTGAAGTCTAGAGTCATGACTGAAACAGAGACTGGTGATCCGTTTTCAAGATTCTTTTTCGTTTGCCACATCAAAAAATTACCAAAAATTAACTGCTCCTCATCCTGAGGAACTGGACTAACTGTTGAAATCATGGCAATGTTTGGCACTCCGTTCTCATCACGAGTAGCCATGAATTTTGCTGCTTCCATTTCTATTGCAAATGCCTTTATTGCAGGTTTAGGTAATTTCACGATAATTCTCACCATTCATCATTAACTTGCCTTATTTACAACCCCCGACCAAGTAACTGGAACATTCGATGCCTTAGCAATTTCAGCTAACATTTGAATTTTTGTTTCTGACATTAATGGTAGATTTTCGCATTCAAAAAACATATCTAACCGTTTCCATTTCGAAATACACATGTTGTTGTAACAGAGAAGATCCCAACGCTCAACGACTTTTCCCAAGTTATTTTTAATAAATATTGCAATATCTCTGATGTTTTCTTCCTGATCTGTGTACGAAGGAATTATTGGGGTTCGAATCCACACTTTTGTGTCTCTTGTTCCCAGCCACTGAGCATTAGAAAGGATTTTCTTATTATTTACACCTGTAACATTCTCATGGAGATCAGAATTTATTGCTTTTAAATCGAATAAGACTAAATCAGTTTTTCCTGCCAGCTTCGTAAAAGTTTCATTACTAGCATAGCCACTAGTATCAAGAGCAGTATGTATTTTTGTTGCTTTTAATTCATCTAGGATTGCAGAGGAAAATTTCGCCTGAAAAAGCGGATCCCCTCCAGAGAGTGTCACTCCTCCATTCGATTCATCGTAAAAGGGTTTATCCCTGACTGTCTGAGAAATGACTTCATCGACACTCATTTCATTTCCAAGGGTCTCAAATGCTTTTGTCGGGCAGATCTTTACGCATTTCCCACAAAGAGTACATAGAAGTCTATCTATGATCATCCCTTCTTTGGTTAATGTTAATGCGTTTTCAGAACAGATCTCTATGCAGTGTCTTGCTGCGATACATCTATCACTGTGCCAAACTAAACTCTTTCGTGTTTCAAAACTTTCAGGATTTTGACACCACTTGCATCGGAGCGCACACCCCTGTAGAAAAACAGTTGTACGAATTCCAGGACCATCTTCAGTGCTAAAGCGTTGGATATTTAGCACGTGACCTATCATCATCGTTAAACCTTGTGTGATTCCCTAGCAATAATTTCATCCTGTTGTTCCTTACCAAGCGTAGTAAAGTACGCATTATACCCAGTTATGCGCACTAATAGATTCCGATATTGCTCTGGGTGTTTTTGAGCTTCAACGAGGGTTTCAGGACTGATCACATTGGTCTGTAAAGCGGTACCACCAACTTTACCATACGTTCTCAGGAATGCTACCATTTTCTCGATATGTTCTGCATCACGAAGACTTGCAGGACTGAAGGACATTGTATGAGATGTACCATTCGGATGAACCTCTAGACCGAGTTTTCCAACGCTTAGAGCGGAAGCTGTTGGGCCTTTAATATCCACTCCTTGGTAAGGTCCCACACCACCAGCTAAATAGGTTCCTTGAAGACGGCCATCTGGAAGAGCTGCAGTTTTCGGAGCAAAAGAGATGAAATAATTCCAAGAAAGATATCCACCCCGGTATTGACGACCTGTTGCAGGAGACTTTTTTGTAAAGACATATTCTCCCCAAAACCGTGAGATTTCTCTCGCGATACTATCAACGTAATCATCATCATTTCCGTATTTTGGGGCGTGATTAATTAGAAGTTGACGTAATTCTTCGTTTCCCTCGAAATTTAATTTGATATTTGATATTAATTCTTCCATTGATACTCTTTTCTCTTCAAAAACAAGTTTTTTGACTGCAGCTAGTGAATCCGCGGCGTTTGCAAGTCCTAAGCCTTCAACTGTGGTGAAGTTATATTTTGCTCCACCAGATCGAGCATCTTTTCCTGATTCAGCACATCCATCAACTAAAACAGATACATATGGTACAGGTTCGTAATCCAATCGAATTTTGTCTGTAAAATTATATGCTTCAATTGCTCGATCCATCAATGATCTCAATTGTATCTTAAAGGCATTCATAAATTCATCAAAATTTGTAAAATTAATTGGGTCACCAGTTTTTGGCCCTAATTGTTTGTTAAGTCGTATATCTTTTCCATTGAACATAGTGAGTTCAATAGCTTTAGCAATATTAACATTGACATCTACAGTCCCAGAAATATCGTTACCGATCATAGTGTTTTCGAGACAACCGACTGGGGCGTAATTCCATACGTCCTCTTCAGGTATTCCTTGCCAAACAAGAGCTTTCATCGCTAATTCATCAAAGTTCATGAGAAAAGGTGATCCTTGCGTTTTAGCGATGAATTCAGCTACTCGGGTCATTAATGCCTGAGGTGTTTTAGAGTGAAGACGAATATTCGGTTTTGGCTCTATTAAATTTATGTCTTCAATAACCTCCAACATTAACCAAGTTAAATCGTTCGAGGCATCATCATGATTCTCATCGATTCCACCGATGGTAATTAACTGACCAAAACTTGAATTGATACCTTGTGAGTTACCTATCTGACCCTGAAAGTCATAAGCGTAGTTATGTTTAATCCAATAACATTCGAGTATTTCTTTAGCATATTCTCTTGTCAAAGTACCATTTTCAATGTCTTTCTTGTAATACGAATAGAAATATTGATCAATTCGCCCTGGACTGGTGCCAGCTCCAGGGTAACTTTCTGCTGCTAATACTAGTGCATGAGTTATCCATACTGATTGGATTGCTTCCCAAAAAGTTTCTGCAGGTTCCCATGGTACTTTAGTACAGATTCGTGAAATTTCTAATAGCTCTTTTTTTCTATCTAGATCAGATTCTTCATCAGCTAATCTTTGTGCTTCTTTGGAATACCTTTCAGCTAGTAAGCGAGGTCCATCACATGAATCGATCAAAGCAGTAAGCCAAGCTTTGTGATTAGAATCTGTGATTTGACTTGCTAACACCTTCAATTCTTTTCGAATGCCTGAAAAACCCTTTTGGAGGACTTT
This sequence comes from Candidatus Hodarchaeota archaeon, assembly GCA_016839625.1. GTDB lineage: Archaea > Asgardarchaeota > Heimdallarchaeia > Hodarchaeales > Hodarchaeaceae > Hodarchaeum. The sequence goes on along the minus strand of JAEOTY010000494.1, from coordinate 14,209 downwards.
TGGATAATTAGGTACAAGATGCCCAGGAATGGCACCGTAATTAAATTCTCCAGTTTCACATCGAAACTTTAGTTCTTCAAAAAATGTGGTCTGACCTTTTTCCCACTTCTTTGCTTCTGTTTTTGTCAGAACCTTGCTCAATGCAGTACTAAAATGACTTCCGACAATAAGCTCCCCTTCTAAAATCACTACGGGGAGATGATCAGTAAGAACTTTGTTGAAAAAAAATGCTCTCCTTTCAGCAATTGAGTGATTAAACATTTCATCAGGAAAGTCCACTGGTTCAGCTAAAGCCCTTAAAGTATCCTTAAATCCAGGGAAAAATGGGATCCCTTCAGGAGTTACTCCCCAGTGGATAAAGCTATAGACATCGTCCCAAGAACGTCCATTCGTGTATGGTCTAACTTCATTTGTATAATGATCATATCTGGAATAAAAAGAAAAATATTCTTGCCTTAGTTTTTGTATGCGAGGAGTGAGACGTTCTGATGGTTTCCATATGATTTCTGGAGTTTCACAAGATTTGGCCATGTTTGCTTTCCTCTAATCAATTCTTCATTTGGTGATGGTGTTAAATCACTAAAAAGACTATAAAGCTAATTCAGAGTTCAGACTTACACATCATCAAATTCATTCAGGGATTATAGGTTAGTGGTTTTCAATATTCCTCATCCACTTTCGATGGTACTCTCTATCGTGCTCTCTTTCCTCTTTTTGATATTTTTTCCTAAATTTCTTATTTTGGTCATGAAACTCTCTTATCGATATGGTTTTAACGAAATTATCTAACCCTACCTTAACCATTTCTATTTCCCACACACGATAAGACTACTAGTTGGTAAAATATTAGAGGAAATCCCTTTATATTACTGGTTAAGACCACAATCGAAGTAATAGGAATGAGAAAACCGTTGAAAAGGAGTAAGGAAGTTTTAAGAATGAAATATAAAGAAGATACTATAAGAGTAACTAAATAATTGATCTAACAACCGTTTGAATACTAATACACGTTTACTGGGAAGAAAAATATACCAACTGAATCTTAAAGTTGTTGTAAATGATTAAAGAGTGGTATTTGTCATGGTTATTAAAGAGCGCTTGGTGAGTATTCTATGATAAATTCGCGGTTACTTCTAATAGGAACCCGCACCTTGGAACCTTGGATGATAAAGCTGCAATACTAATGTATCTCCGTTACCGGGAAATATCTGTCTGGTCATCCTCTAAACCTTCTTCACACTCTAGACACAAAGATTCTGGTATTATGAAATCCCTAGTTATAGGGTGAATAAAGAACGATATAAATATTTATAAGTATATGAACTACTGTCATTAATAATTCTATGAGGATATATCATGTTTGAAACTATAAATCAGATGTTCAGATGCATTCAAAAGTGAGAGAAGGTTGTAAATCACTCACAACTGATCCAAATTTCTATATTTCTTTCCTATAATCACAAAACTTCAAATATGAATGGAATTTGAGCAGGTGTATCTAAAAGCCCTGAAGGATAATAATGAGGTATTTGAAACCCAAAGTCTCAATCATTGGCTGTGGAAATGTTGGCATACGATATGCTTATGCCTTAATGATAAAGGGGATAGTCCGTCAAATTGTTATTGTAGATATTGATAAAAAAAGACTGGAAGGAGAAGTAATGGATTTGTCTCACGGGGCACCCTATTTACCCCCAGTCAATATAATTGCTGGTGATTATCCTGTTATTGAAAATTCAGATCTTGTTGTAATTACCGCTGGTAAAAAACAGAAACCAACTGATACTCGTCTTGACTTAGCAAGAGATAATGTAGAGCTTTACAGAGAAATAATTCCCAAGATAGTAAAATATGCCTCCTCTGCGATTTTCTTAGTCGTCACGAACCCAGTTGATATTCTTGCTTATGCTGCTTATAGATTCTCTAATAAACCTTCTCATGAAGTACTTGGCTCTGGAACCGTCTTGGATTCAGCTCGATTCAGAAATCTCATCAGTACCCGTTGTAAAGTTGACGCTCGAAACGTTCATGCGTATATATTAGGGGAACACGGAGATAGCGAATTCGCTGTATGGAGTAGAGCGATGATTGGTGGCATTCATTTCAAAAATTACTGGTTAAAGTGTAACAATAGCTTTGACTACAAAGATGATGATGCTCTCCAAGAGATTTTCGCAGAAGTACGAAATTCAGCGTATAAGATTATAGAGAGAAAGGGTGAGACTTCTTATGGAATAGGTCTAGCTCTTGTAAGGATAACTGAGGCAATTATCAATGATGAGAATGCCATTCTACCAGTATCTTGTCTTGTCAACGATTATTGTGGAATAAATGATGTTTATCTAAGTCTGCCTTCTATTGTGAACAAAAAAGGTGTAGAGAGCGTTTTAAATATTGAACTTGATGGTAATGAACAGAACTTGCTTAAAAATTCAGCAATCGTCTTAAAAAGAGTAATAAAAAAAGTGGGACTGTAAACCCCCATAAAGGGATTATACATGAATAAAGTATCTATCTATTTAAGAAAAAGTGTTAAGCCTTACAAATAAAAGACAGATTAAGTCTACTACTACTTTTCAGGACATCTGGAGTATAATTAGAAATAATATTGCCAATTATCGTAATTAACCAAAAATATTGGGAGAAAAAGGGTGAAAAGACTTCATATTTGTCCATGAATGATTATTTATTAGCCCTAATTAAAAAGTAAAATCTTCATACTTCCTTCAAGGGATAATTCAAATTATACCAGTCCTAAAAATGTATTCATCTACTGATAGACTTGCTGACAATAATTTAGGTGTAACCACAATTGATACAAAATGGATACTAACTTGTCAGAATCCCAGCTATTACAGTTAATTCGGGAGGTATTCAGGTTTTTGTTGTAGTTAATCATGTAGATCACAATTATGCGTTTTATTAGATCTTTATAGAGGTTTGATGTTCTCTTCCCCCCTCTTTTCTCTTTTTAACCATTCTTATTTGAAGTTCAGTCTATATATTCCAATTTATTAGTGCTTAATCTATAGAAAAAAATTTAGTTAAAACAAACAAATTTAATCGAAATCATTTTTTATTCATTTATCACCTTCTTTGAAGGATCCCTATGAAAATCAACATGGATTTATTACAAAAATTTGAAGAAACTATTGATACCATTCATCCTGAGCGAGGAAAAGTTCCAATAATGATTCTCGGGTATGGAGAAATAAGCTTAGTCTTTGAACTAGTTGCTGAGCCTAATATCGCTTATAAACGCCTGCCTATCTTTGATACTAAAACACAAGTTCAAAGACATATTTCAGCTTACAAAATGTATCACAAGATTTTGGAACGGTTAGGAATTTCAGTTCCTTTAGAGGACACGGTTTGGTTTTATTCTCAAAAGAGCAATATCGTTCTTTATTGTGCACAAGAAAAAATCCCAACAGAAACAATTGGTAACAAGATCATTCATCATCTTAGTGGAGAAGAAGTCGAGACACTTGTTCTTTTAGTCATGAGACAAATGTTGAAAGTCTGGAGTTTTAATCAACGCAGTAAATCTCTCAAAGTTGGATTGGATGGACAAATTTCCAATTGGGCTGTCGTTGGAAATAATCCTCAAAATCCGCAGGTTACTGAAGAAGATCAACTTATTTACCTAGATACAAGTACTCCCATGTTCAGAATCAACAATGTGGATGCAATGGATCCTGTTCTTTTCTTAAAAAGTGCTCCCTTCTTTTTAAGATGGTTATTGAAAGCATTATTTCTTGAGGATGTAGTCGGTCGGTATTATGATTTTCGTTTAGTAACCATTGACCTTATTGCAAACTTTTTCAAGGAACAGCTGCCTAATTTAATACCTGGATTGATAAAAGTCATAAATGACTTTTTTTCGGATGAAGCTGAAAAATTGGACATCACTCCAATAGCTTACAAAGAAATTCATGATTATTATGAGGAGGACAAACAGATTTGGGTTATCTTTCAAAATGCTAGACTAATTGATCGCTACATTCAAACAAAGTTGTTCCGAAAGCAATATGACTTCTATCTCCCAGGTAAAATTAAGAGGTAATTGTTACACAGTCTCTAATACTCTCCAACTCGTTTTAGCATATCAATTACGTCTGAAATTGGTAAATCTAAGAAGTCTCCAGGATTCTTCCCCCTACTATCTGCTAATACAGTCTGCAATTTTAATTCTGTTCGGCTGATATAATTGATATATACCTGATCCAGATCAAGTAACTCGTTCAATTTCATTAAGTCTTCAAATTTTGGTAGAGATCCTCCCATATCTTTCCTCAACCAGTGACCCACTGTATGTTTATACCCAAGAGGAAACTTGTTTGTTAATGCATTCTTTGTTAAGCCATTCTTAATTCTATAGAGATTTAAATAGTCAGAAATCATACTCTGCTTAACGTTGTAATACCTCTTGACAGAAAAAAACCGTTCTTCTACAGAAACTCTTGCTCCAGGGGATTGTCCGATATTGATTCTATCTACATCTTTGAATTTCCCATTGTAGTCTATGCTAGTATTCTTCTCGATTATCTCAAGTTCCTCATGTTGATATTCAGGGATGATACGTGGATTTACTTCTATAAGGTTCGGGATACTTTTCACATCTCTCCACAATTGTAATGAGCATGTGGGACATGAAATCATATTCTTGTAATGGTGATACCTCTTCAATTCTGCTTTACATTCTGGACAGACCATTTTGATAAGCTTAAGTTTTCCAGAATCGGTAACTACTTCTTCTAAAGAGTACTCTGCTGACTCCCATTTGACAACAATCCAACGAGGTAATCCATTTAGATAATGTGAAAGAATTTTACCAATGAGACCTTTTTCTGGATTTTTAAAAAGGCTTTGTGACCTCTCTACACGATAACCAATGAAATCAATATCATTCCAATTTTCTGAGATTTCATACTGATGATCAACCCTAATTGAATCAAGATTGAATTTGTACCGTACAGATTTGATATCTTTGACCAACATGATGATAGGAATCCAATCATTTCCTTGAGGTACAACGATCATGTTTCGAATAATCCAACCATGATTGTTGAGTTGTGTAATATCGAAAATATCTTTAATCTCGTGGTTTGGTAACCCTAAGAAACAGATTCCATCATCATCTAAAGCATCAATAACAGAATCATTATAAAGAAGGGGAATGAAATAATTAAATTCTTCAGGTTCCTCAAATACTTTTATAATGATGTTATTTGGTTCAATGTTGAAATCGAGGAGGTTTTTTTCCTCCTTAGCTAAGAAAGGAGGGCGTTTAGAAAGTGATTGGGTTTTATATGACTTATAAGGTATTTTTTCAATGAATTTTGTTTTAATTTTACAGCGTTTTTTAATTATCTTCACGTAGTCTTTATGGGCTTCTATCATGATTGAACGCATTTTTATGGGGTTAAAATACCCTTCGGAAACATTTTGAACAGCTTTACAAGTAGTTCCTGACCCTGCAAATGGATCTAGGACTAAAGCTTTGTTTGGAAACCCCAATTTTAACAAAGATTCGATTAGTTTCTCAGGATAAGTAGCCATATGCTTGTACGGAACGGGTTGGAGAGGAACCTTTAAGATATTAGAAAATGTGTTCTTCCCCTTAAATTCGTTATAATAATTTGATTCGTTTTTAGATAGCACGAAAATCGGTTCATAAGTATTAGTAAGTCGATTTTTCACGCTTGCAGGCATATGATTTGTTTTAAACCAGATAATTGTATCTTCTAATATCCAGCCATCCTGTACTAAATGATAGGCGAGTTTATAAGGAATCATTGCTAAGGGAGTGTTCCCGTATTTACTAAGATATTTATCCCCAATATTTAAGAAAAAAACTCCTTGTGGTTTAATTTTTTGCCTTAACAAGTGAAAAACATTGACTAAAGTAGCTAAATAATCGCTCAACGAAGGTTCTGAACCAATCTGACCTTTGAATCCATAGTCTCTTTGCGCCCAATAAGGAGGAGAGGTGACTACACAGTCAATAGAATTATCTTCTAATGACAAAAGTCCTGCCCAAACATCTCCATAAAGTATTCTATGGTCATTCATTGAATAAAGAATTCTCCAGCTGAAGTCAGAATGGTTATTAAATGAGCATAACTTGGAAACCAGTTTTTATCCAAGATTCTAAAGTGGGATGACCATGCAACCTTCCATCAATAGGTAAGCCTTGACGTTGGGCGGATTCTAATGCACCCATTGCCCTTGCACAAACTTCACAAACAGCGGCAATCAATTTTTTTTCTTTAAGTTGTTCGAATTTTTCGTACTTTTTATCCTCGTATTCACTGATTAGTTTGCATGCCTCACTTTCAAAAATAACACCCACCTCATAGCCTTTTTGGGCTAAATCTAAGACATTCAAGAGGATATGCGTAAAAATCCCCTTATTGTTATTAAAAAGGACAAATAGTTGTTTATTCATAAGACACAACTTCCTAGTTTTGTTTCTTCTTATACTCGATTACTGTATAAATAAGTGATTTGAAATTAAAAAACTTCTTAAGATACCCTCTCTAACAATGATCGATGCTTGATCGATTTGAACTCCTTTTCGGTGTGAGGAGCAAATGGTCAATACAGTCGATATACTATTGATTGATTATGAAAACCATAATTTTAAAGCTAATAGGTGTACCCATATTATTTGTCTTTGTGAACTTTGGTTTTCTTCTGTTTGCGAGGGAAGTCTTTAGTCAGACCCAGACGTTAATCCCAATTCTTCTGTTCAATGTGATTATCAGCGCGGATATTGTCATTCGGCCAACATCGAGAAAAAAAGACGAATATAACCGAATTGTTTTAATCATTTCATTCTTGGCGATGCCAGTTGGGGTCACTCTCCCCTATTTTGAAAATAAAGTCTTAATGGAGATCATTCTATCTCTCCCAACATCTATTTGGATACCAATAATTGGAACTGGATTTTTAATGGTCGGAGGTATTCTTTTATTGGTAAGTCGTCTCCAGATTGGAAAATATGGTGGTCCAAGGATTGTCATTGAGGAAACACACCAATTAATAACCACAGGAATGTATCGGTATATTCGGCATCCGATGTATTTAGGCTTCCTGCTTCTTTTTTCTGGTTACTCCTTTGCACTGGGGAGTATTATAGCAACAGGGGGGATTTCTCTAATCTTGTTCTTTGTATTCAAAAGTCGAATGGATATGGAAGAAAACTTATTACTCGCGTCATTTAGAGAAGAGTATTTAGCCTATCTCAAGCGAACAAACCGCCTGATCCCTTTTCTCTACTAAAAATCCACGTAAGAACAGGGCGAGTTTTCCCCAAGATCCGATTGGGTCAAAAATAATTTCACATTTTCTATCTCTGTGAAAAGTTAAAAGTGGATTAGTACTAGAATTGATTGTCGGGATCATTTATGAGTACAAGAAAAATTAGGTTAATCCAGAAATTATTCATCCTTTTGCCAATTATCTTTTTAAATATCTTTTCTTTTCGATCAGTGGCATCTCTATCATTAGTTAATGATACAGAAGATTTTTTAGTCTTAGAAGATCCGAAATATCCTCCTAAGGGAGGAATTAACGAACTTAGAGGCTATCTTTCTGAAGACGGAGCTGGAGCTCGATTTCGCACAGGTTTTGGTAGTTTTGATGATTATTATATTCGCTATAACTGGCAAGATGTGTTAGGTGGTTGTTCTGATTACAGTATTAGTTATCCTGATCCTCCTAGTAACTCCATCAAACCCACATGGATTTCAGATCATGGTTTACGCTTATCTATGCAAACCTTTGGTGGAGCTGTTAATCCTTTTGACATATTCTATAATGAGACTTATCGTCAAGAACTTATAAGTGATTATTTAGAGGATTTCGAGAGTATTGTTTGGCATGACCTCCCTGATGAGTTAATCCTCGGAGATGAAGCACCTGCTACCTTATTCGAGTGGTTTGGATTTGGGGGAGATGAATGGCCTGATAGAATCACTAAATATGACGCTACCCTTTTTGCAGAAACAGGAATCCACATGCCCCCATCTCAGGATAACTTAACAGAGAAATGGATTTTTGAGAACTGGTTAGCTAACCGGACAATGTCAGCAATGAATTATATCTATGATGGTTTTAAATCTGCATATCCCGATCTTAGTATTGCTTGGGGGACAATGCCATGGGGAGCAAGTTACGAACCGACTCTTTTGAAGAGTGATTTTATTAATGGTGGTTACTATACTGATGACTTTAGGAAGTTTTATGCCATGATTCGTCATGCTATCCTTATAAATCCTGAAGCACCAGTGATCTCTGTAATTATGGGAGACGATGATCCAGACAATCCCTTAGGAATGCCTCTTAATATTCAAGAACAATTTTTCTGGACCGCTTATTTTGCAGGAGGAACCAAAGTGGGGTGGTTTGATGCGGGTAATAATCAACATTGGACTACAATTGGGGACGAGCAGGATTTCGAGAGATACCAGTTTCATTGCGAACTCAATCGTTTAGCCAATACTCTTCCTGTTATCAATGTTACTCCTTTAATTCTTGATATTTGTGCCATTCGCGGAGGTGACGTTCTTCCAGCGGTTGGATTCCGCGAGTTTGATAGTACCACTCAGTTTCAAGTTATGAATGATGATTTTTCACTTGATCAATATCGTATTGTCACTCTCGATAACCAATATCTTTTGTGTGACACGGTTACTCAAAAATTAACAGATTATGTTAATGGTGGAGGAAATCTAATTCTTAAAGGTAATCTTCAAGTTGTTAATGAATCACTAAACACTTCAGGTCACCCTAGGACTTTTTCATTACCCCTAGAAGAAGGTACTTCATTAATAAAGAAAGGTAAAGGTGATTCCCAACTCCTATATCTACAAGATGATCTTTTTGGTTCTAGTGTGCCTAATTTTGCTGTTAAGTCTCGTATTTCTATCAACTTTTCTACGTCTGAGAATTGGGATACTATCACCACAGGAATGTCAGAGGAAGTACAGGGTTATTGGCCTATAGCTTTGTATCATAATGATTCAATTCCAGATTCTGGGCATATTTTATATTATGGTTTCGATTCTAACTTAGATGATGATCTCTACATTCCTTTAGTTCGCAATTTTGTTAACAATTTCTTAGAAATAACAGATGTAGCTAGTCCTGAGGCTCATCCTGATTGGTTAATATCAACAGGTGTAGATGATAACGATAAGATAATAGTAGGAATTATACCTGATGCAACGGAAGGAATTATCAACGTTCCAATTAACGTAACTCGTCGTGGCCTTCCATTGACCAATAATTGGATGTATAGAGGGTTTTCAAGTGAGGTTTGGCTTGGTGATGTGAGCCGATCAGAAGGAAGCAGCTCGTTTCGCTCATCAGTTTCAGCATATGAACCACAACGATGGGTTTTGGCACCCGAGTTTCCAGCTCCTAATTTGCAGGTCCATGCATATTATCCCAAAGCAAGTCCCTATGTAAATGAAACCATTCCTATATCAATAGAGGTCTTAGAAACACTTGAACATGTTAATATTGACAATTTCGAGGTTCAATTAGAACTACCGAGTGGTTTAACTCTGGCAAATGGTTCCCAACCAGTCGGCCAATCAGTATCTCAACTATCCTCCATGGAGGAATACTATTTTTATTGGCTTGTAAATGCTTCAAGTCCCCAGCTCTATGAAATTGGCATTACAATAAAAGCACCGTCATTTAGTACTGAATTACACTATTCAATGAATCTCCGTGTGTTCCCAGGTCGTTTAGAGATAATCTTCCCATCTAAATTCTATTTTACCCTCACAGATTTGATAATTCTCAATGGATCTATGATTTATTATGGTACAGAGCCTCGGAATTTTTCAATCTCTGATTGTATTCAAGATTATGTTTGGGGTAATCTTGGTGGCTTTCTTGAGAACATTATTTTGTACTCTACAGACATTTATGAGATTTCATATGAAACAAATCCTATAGGACACCGTGTTGGAGAGATCGCTGATTATCACATTTTTGCAGTTGATTTTGAAGGAATGATCTGGGCTGAAGAGTATTTTCAAGTAGAAATTCTTCCAGCAAGACTAAGGTCGTCTGACCTAGCTTATTCAGGTGGAAGGGTCTCAATAGACATTGATTGCGTTGGAACTGATTATATTACGAATATTGTGGCTTCAGTGAAATCAGACGAATTAACCGTTGAAAATTCGATCCAATATCTAGGTACTCTTGCACCTGGAACAATGGTCAGTCCATCGTGGAGAATTAAGCGTGTCAATTATCCAGTGAGTCTGGAACTAATTATTACAGCGGACAAACTACCATATTCTATTAAAAAAACAATTGTCTTATTTTCTGACTCAGCGTCTCAATCAGTGTTTGTATTTGGTATTTTTGGAACCATTGCTGGAATTGCCATAACTAGTATTGTCGTGTTTGTTCTCTTTAACTTCCTCAAGCGGGGAAAAGGGGGAGGAAATAAGAGTTTGTGATATTTTTTTTGATTGAATTGGAAGGGGTTTTGTTACCACTATAATATTTTAAAGGGAATTTGAAGAATACATGGAGGTTTTTGTATGCCCAAGTACCTCAAGTTTGATGATTATGCAGACAATAAGTGGGGATTTTTCCCCGAAGGGTTGCAGGAATCGATCAATCAGGAAGATTATGTAATTGGAATATATTATGCAGCATTTAGCAGCACTCTTGACCCCTGGTATATGGGAAAGGTGATTATTCAAGAACAGACTGTAGGATCATATTTCCCTGTTCATTCTGATCCCAAAGAGATACTACGAAAGTTTTCAGCGAAAGTGATTGGGGTTTATGAGATTCCTCCATATGAAATTGCTATTCCTAACGAAGTAAAGGAAAGGCAATACATTCTTCAAGTTGCTTATCCTCTTGAAGGATTGGATACTCAATTTCCCTTGCTTTTAACCACTTTGATGGGTAATATCAGCATGGGAGGAAAAGTAAAGCTTTTAGACGTCATTTTTCCCTTGCGTTTCTTATCTGAATTCAAGGGCCCCAAATTTGGTATAGAAGGTATTCGTAATCATTTAAAAGTTCCTAAGCGACCTTTCTTAACAAATATTGACCACGCTTACACGCTAGAAGATGGGAAGACTCTGTTTTATGAAGCAGCTATGGGTGGCGCTGATTTTATTAAAGATGATGAGAGCACCGCGGGAGACATCAAGTATTTACCTCTAGAGGATCGAGTTTCTACCTATATGGAGATGAAAGATAAAGTTAAAGAAGAAACTGGAGAAGATACCATTTATACAGTGAATATAACAGCAAGTCCTACGAAAATTATAGAAAACGCTCAAAAGGCAATTGATTGTGGAGCAAATGGACTGATGGTTAATTATTTAACTGTAGGTCTACCAGTGGTTCGAGAGCTTGCAGCGGATCAGAGTTTTAATGTTCCCATTTTAGGCCATATGGATTTTGCAGGTGTCTATTACGAATCTTCAATGTCTGGGATTTCATCATTTTTGATCATGGGAAAATTAGCGCGACTAGCAGGATTAGATATCCTAGTTTATCCTAGTGCTTATTCCAAGGCACCCTTTGTTCGTGATAAATATCTGGCTTGTACAAAAGCGCTCCGTTATCCTTTTGGTCCATTAAAACCCGTTCTTCCCATGCCTTCTGGAGGGGTTACTCCAGGGATTGCTTTACGTATCATGAAGGATTTAGGTCTCGATATCATGATAGGTGCGGGTGTTGGGATTCATTCTCATCCCAAAGGTACACGTGCAGGAGCCAAAGCATTCCGTCAGGTAATTGATATCGGAATGACACATCTAGAGGAAGCTGCTGAGGATCTTGAGGATTATTTAGATGATCACGAAGATGAGTACGAAGAACTGCAGCAAGCTATCGAATCATGGGGAAAAGAAACTGGGATTAAATACCTCGATACTTAACATTCACGCACCAAACTTATGGACTCTTCCAGCAAGACCTAACATTGTAGGAATAATATCTTGGCCAATAATATGACCTAAACCTCCTCTCATTGTGGATCGTTCGCCAAATTCATTCACGTGATCAGGACGGACACCCTCACCAACAATTAAAATTGGTAATGGATCTGAAGAATGGTCACGCATTACACACGGGGTACTATGATCGCCTGTGATGCAAATAAGAGTTTCTGGTAATAAGTCAAAGAAAGGTTCGATTGCGATGTCGATCTCATCAATGAATTCCATTTTCTGAATTGGTTTATTATCGTGGCCCATATTGTCAGTTCCCTTAACATGTAAGAAGACGAATTGTACTCTTTCCAAAGATTCTATTGCAGCTTTGACTTTAGAAGAAATGTCAGTCGGAATACCACCAGTACCATAATGATTATCATTGATCTTCATACCACAGATAGAAGCGACTCCTTTATATAAGCCACCACCCGCAACACATTCGGCAGTAAGGCCATATTTTGTTGAAAAACTTTCTAGATGAGGAGATTTCCCTGCTCCCCTTACCAATAGATAATTAGCAGGGAGCTTATCATTGTTTATCCTTTTTTGGTTAATCTCTAAGGGCTCCATTATTTCGGAAGCTTGTTTAATATACTGGTTCAATATTCGAGCTGTTTTTTCTGCTTCAGAACTTGTGCCAATAATATGTTTAGGCTTTTTATTTTCAATTTTTGGATCATTTCCAGTAACATCACTCGTTAAACCTGGGCCTCTTAAAACTAGAGCAGCACGATGATCTATTCCCACTTTAAATATTGTTTCTACATCTTCAATTGTGATGTTTTGAAGAGCTTCTTCAATTTCCCGAGTTCCTTGAGATATTCTACCTGCTCGTCGGTCGATTACAACCCCATCCTTGATTGTGGCCATATTTGTACGAAAAGCAATATCGCCTGGTTTTACTGGTAAATCTGTTCCAGCTGCTTCGAATGGCCCTCTTCCTGTATAAACTTCATACGGATTATATCCAAAAAGAGCGAGATGGGCTGTATCGCTCCCAGGGGTGATCCCTCTACCAATCGTATGCATATGTCCAGTGATACCCAATTCTGCTAATTTATCCATAGTTGGTGTCTTAGCAGCTTCTAAAGGTGTTTTATTATTTAATTCAGGTATAGGCCGATCACCAACTCCATCCATTATGAATAAAAGAAACTTTCGGTCTTGCATCTCATTAGACTCCATTTCTATTGTATATATTCTATATCTTTCACTGAATCATTGGATTGTTTCAATCAGTTTTAAAGAACCTTGTCATAAATTATGATATGTAAAATTATCTATTAGCATTCAAACAATAATCATGAAAGAAGGTCGAAACGAATTATTAATTCGTTGATTAATTATGGTATCTAGCTAGTTACCAAGAAATCTTCTTCACGGTGAAAGAATTCCTTATGATTTCCCTTATTTCGGGTAGTCCGGAGACAAGACTATTGGCATGTGCTTGGAGCACAATGTTTCCTATTGCTGTAGCTTCTACAGGCCCTGCAGAAACTTCTATCTTCGTCGTGCTGGCAATGATCTGATTCAGAAGGTCATCCTGAGATCCTCCCCCCACTATGTAGAGTCTATCTAGTTTTTTCTCTACACATTCTGGTACATATTTCTATACATTCTCTTATCCTGCACCTAATATAGGGTCAGCAGTGCATGTACTTGAATTGATTTTTGTATTCAATACTCTTAAAACCACAGATATATCTGAAGATATGGAATTGTTAGGTTCTAAAGAAGAAGAACAGCTATCAAAAAAAATCATGGATTATTGGACAAATTTTGCCCGAACAGGTGATCCAAATCATCCTGATCTTCCAGAGTGGCCATCTTATGATTCCAAAAATCGTGCTACTATGATCTTGGATGTTTCTCCCAGAGCTGTTGAGAGACCCTATGGATGAAATGAGAGCAGTCTGGGAAAAAGTATCTCTTTAATGTATCCATGTTCGTCTTTTATTGAAAAGAAGGAAAATTTCATGAGATCTCAAGCCTTGAACAAAGTCATTATAAAAGTTGCAGTTCTTAAACCTAAAAAGGTGAAATCAATTTGCATAAGCCTAATCAGGATGGGATAGCAGATGAACATCCTCGGGCACATCTGATTCAAGCTAGTTGTGGTGTAATATTCTTCCTGATATGGTTGTTAGATTTAATTTTAATTCAATTACCCTTAGGAATCACAAATATTGTTCAATTTCTTTTTCGAATTATATTATTCG
>JAEOTY010000493.1 GCA_016839625.1 Candidatus Hodarchaeota archaeon | reverse complement strand
GAAGAACAATCGGATGATTGCCAAAACACTTTCCATGGAAATTCTTCTTTATACTGCAGGATATAGGCAGATCAAGAAAGCTATTGAACTCCTAGGAGTGAAGGAGACAACAATCGATGTTGTTGGATTGCTACTTGCCGAAAAGAATTATCAATTGATTGATGCCAGCATTCAACTACAAAAGGAACTCGGTTTAAAACCAAATCTTGATTTATTAGATGACTTCTCATCCAAACATAAATATCTTAAAGAAATGCTTGTTAATGAGGGCTTTCCTGCAAATAAATTCACTTACTCAGATGTCGAAAATGCTATTCTTCAAAGAATAGCACTGTTGACATTAGAATAGTAGATTAGAAGTTTGTGTTTTTCGGTGTTTCTGATACACTAAAATGGGCCATACTCAATACCAAATGTGGTTCCATTACAGAAATCCCCGTTAAGTCCCTAATAATCTCAATTCGGATCTCAAAATCTGGTGTGGTCAAATTAACTACTCCCCAGTTAATTTTTTCTGCAATATGCTCAACTACTTGAACAGTTCTAAGGGTAGTTTGTCGTTTTCTAACATGAACTCTCCACGAATGAGTTGGTAAGATCTTGGCTTTAGCAAGGGGGACAGCAATTTCAACAATCTTTGAAAGATCACTTTTTATCAATTTTTCTAAAGGTATTATCTTTAAACAGGCTACTAAGGGCCCTTTTTCCTCAATATATTGACGGATTTCATCGATAACGCGAAATGGCGTTATTTCCTCCCTTAATTTTAAAATTGCTAAACCTGGAACGCGGGATTTTAACGGGCGAGTTCTATGCCCTAGAACGTCTGAAATCACATAATATGCTTCAGAAAGAGCATCACGTTCAAAAGTTCGCTGAGAGCTAATCAAAAAGCTCATCGCAACGTGGCCTCAATGTTGGAATTATTCTTTCTCTCTTAACAACCATGCAGAGGAGATAAGATCCGTTGTGTTACACTTTGGACAGCTAGGTTTTGTTATATATACCCCATCTTCTTCAACCGTCACAAATACTGCTTTTTGGAAACGATTTTGACATTCTTTATTCTGACAAATGTAGACATCGGGTTTTTCAACCATACTACCGAATCTCCTAATTTTTAGTGAGTTATTTCATGATTTCGCACATTTTATTGACTTGCTTCATGATTTAGCTTTCTCTATTATAAAATTATGTATCACATCACCAGTTGGAGGGGAATTCTTTTTCTGCGATGGAAAACAATCAAACTGATTGAGAAAATACCACTTATGACCATTTTACTTCATTAAATTTGCTTATGCCCAAATTCAAGGATATCTGTAATGTTCAAGACACCTTTTGTTAACCTAAATTTTAGATTGTCCCAATCAGCTTTTATTAGTCTTCTCCAAGAGGCGAATTGGAGTAGAGCGTGAACTTCTTCCTCTGGTTGTCGAAGATTTTGTGCAATTTCTGCGAGTTCCCCATTCTCGGAGTTTTTTACAGCTAAAAGAATATCATAATACTGTTTGATAGCGTTTAGAACAATACTACCTAGAGCACGTTCAATTTTATCACCAGTTTTAGCTGAAGTGCCTATAACTGTGATTTTATCCTTATTTTTTCCTAACACTACTTCAGCTACTTCAGAGGGACTTTTCGCTCCAATAATGTCCTGTTTATTGGCACAGAGAATAATGGGGGCACCAGGTAAAATTTCATAAACTTCCTTGAGAAGATCCCCTGCTTCTTCGAAAGAGGCAACATTTACTGAATCAACAACAAATAAAATGCCATCTGCTCCTTTACTTAATATTTTTCGGATAATTTCGAATCGTTGAAGTCCTGGGGTGCCAAATAAAAAGATTTCAACCCCATATATCTGCGTTCGGCAATGATCCAAAGCAACAGTTGTTCCTCCATAGTCAACGGAGATCGCAGACCCAGCACATATCTTCTGAACCATAGTGGATTTACCCGCGTTATAGCTTCCTGTCACTAGGATTTTCATTTTTCAACCCCTTTCATTTTACTAGAAACTCTATTCATTGGAGTGATTTTCAGTAGGAACACTGGCTAAATTATAAAAAACTTCTTCTCGACTGATCACCCTGATTGAGTAGCCTAACAATCTTAAGGCATTGTTTTCAAAGGTAGGAATGACAGTCTTCCTTACTTATGTCACCTTCCTCCTGATTTTTCTCTTTATAAACATTAGCTTTTAAGCTAGAACCCTGCTTTATTTAATTCAAAGCTTAGTTAACCTGACCAATATTAATCAGACTTTCACTTTTGTAATCTATCTAAAAGTAACAAAAAATTAAAAACTCACCACGAATTAGTCGTGTCTTGAAAACTCTAAGTGGAGCAAGATAAGTTATGGCGCAAACCCTCTATCGAAATCTTTGGGCTTCAAAAGAGGTACGAACTTTAATCCTAGGAGCCTTAATTCTCTCAATTTGCCTTTTGTTAGAGCTAATCTTCCTCTTCTTCCCTCTTGAGTTAGAGGATTCAGTTTTAGAATTTCTTTTCTGGGAACTTTCACTATTTGAAGGAACATTTACCCCTCTTCTGACTATTTTTCATTTGATCATCTGGGGAGTAATGTTTTTTTCCACTCTTATGGTTTATGCGATAGTTCGAGATTACACTGGAGGTAGAACAGGGTTACTTGAAATTGTTGGAATAATTGTAGTTTTTGCTGTGATAAGTATGATGCTCTTTGACGCATGGTTTGCACTGTTCTTTCTTGGAGTAGCAAGTTTGATAATAGGATACTTGTACCTTGCTTTACAGCCGTAGGGATGCTCTCTTTAATATTGATTTGATCTATCGATGGTTTCTCTATCATTAATTCTTACAATTACACTTGTTTTGTGATGAGAATGGATAATACTGCGATTACTACTGATCAGTTATCAAAAATTTATAATATGAATAGAAAAAATGAAGTTCAAGCTCTCAAAGATCTAACTTTACATATTAAACGAGGAGAGATCTATGGGCTATTGGGTGAGAATGGAGCTGGGAAAACAACCACCGTTAGAATTTTAACCACAATGATAAAGGCAACTTCAGGAACAGCTTCTATATTTGGTAATGACGTTATAACTGATTCTAGTGCAGTAAGGAAATTGATAGGATGTTTACCCCAAGATGCGGGACTCTATGAAGAATTTTCCGCATTGGAGAATTTACACTTTATTGCAGAGCTTAGAGGATTAAATAATGAAGAGAGGAGATCTCAAATCACTAATCTGATAAAAATGGTTGATTTAGAACATCGAAAAAACGATAGAGTCGAAACTTATTCCGGTGGTATGAAACGTAGGCTAATGATTGCCAGAGCAATGATTGGAGAACCTCAAGTATTATTCTTAGATGAACCAACAGCAGGTATTGATGTATTGGTTTCTAGACGAGTTAGAGAGATAATAAAGACACTTGCTAAGCAGAAAAATATTACTGTACTTCTTTCTACCCATGATATGATTAGTGCAGAACGAATATGCGATAGAATTGGCGTTCTTCATAAAGGTGTTCTCATAGCAGAAGATACACCGCAAAAAATAATTCAGGAACATGCGGGGGGGTTGAATGACTTGGAGGAAGCAGTTGTAAACTTGATTGGTTGGACAGGAGAATCAGACGAGGTGATTGAATGATTCTACAAACTGCATGGATCATTGCAAAGAAAGAGTTAAAATTGTTATTCAAATCTACCCGTCGAATTTTGTTACTATTCACTACACCACTCATTCTTTTCTTTGTGTTTGCCATATTCATGATTATATCGGTTTCAATAATTTCCACAATCGAGAAACCAATTGAGGAACCAGTTGAAATAATCGTTATACAGGATGATAGAGACATTAATGGCATTAGCTGGGGAGTACAGTTTTATACATTGCTTAAAACCGTTAATTCAACGAAAGATCTAGATTTTGTGAACAAAAGTGTTACTGAATTAGATGGACTTCTCGAATCAAAAAATTTTTCGATATTACTATATATCCCTGCTAATTTTACTGAAATTATCAATAGTTCGCTTCCAGCACAATTTTTTGTTTATTATGATAATGCAGAAATAGAAAATGTTGAAGCAGTTGGCAATATTATTGCTGTCTCACAGATTCTAAACCAACAAATTCTTTTTTATTATCATGGAGTTACCAATATTAACAGGATTTATTCAATACCAGGACAAACATCAATTGAATCAATTGATTCAGAGCTCCAAGGATTTGCTGCCTCCTTTATCACTCTTATTCCTCTTTATGCGATTTTGTTGTTAGTTATTCCTTCTTTATCGTTAGTGTTAATATCTGTAACAATAGAACGAGAACAAAAAACTCTGGAAAGCTTAATACTTCAGCCTATTAGACGGAAAGGTATAATTGCTGGAAAACTTCTTTATGGTTCTCTTCTTGTTTTATTTAACACTATTGTCACATTGATCTCTATCATAGCGATTATTGCATTATGGTATATACTATTACCTGATTCAATGAAAGGGGAAATTACACCCATTATTGAAGCATTGATAAAAAATTCAGACATCTCGGTATGGATATTTATCCTATTTCTAATCATTGGACTTTTACTAGTGTCCATGTTAACTATTACTGCTGCAGTCTTTTTCAGCCTCATGGCAAAAGACGAACGAGAAGCAAATATGGTAATATCAGCGTTAATTATAATTCCACTTGTTAGTACATTAATAATGGCCTTTCTTCCCATCGGAACGCTTGATACTGTTGTTCAAACACTATTGATGTTCCTACCTCTGCTAGGCTACCTATTTGGTGTATACATCTCCATCTATGAAGGTGAGATAGGAATTGGTGCTTGGTTAAGTTTATTAGCTCAACTAGCTTGGATTCTCATTGGAGTATGGATTGCAGGTAGGCTGGTTGAAAGTGAGGGGATTTTAGAAATATCGTATAAACGTTTTTTCCGAATAAGAAGAAAGAGATAAGCTGAGTTCATGACTGAAGAGGTGTCTACTCGAAACTTCATTGGAATCCTTATAGTTATGTGTTAGTTAACAATTTACCCGAAACCAAGTTATCCAGAAATAGTGTTGTAATAACCAGCTCGTATTTTCTTGATTTCCTTAAACATCAAATAATAAAACCGACTCGAGAAAAATAGGGGAGGCCATGCTGCTACTATCAAAATGACGATATTATCAAAAGAGATAACTATGAAACCCATAAGAGAGAACAACAAGAATGTTACGAAAATACCCACGACAATGTTTCCCCTAATAGTAGGGGACGGTGTGTAGATCGTCGTATCTTGGGGGCTTCTTTCAGACATTTTGCCCACTAAGCTAATTTATCTATATGATTATTTAAAAAGCTTTCATCTTCGAAAGTAAAGAACCATGTTGGGAACTCCAAAGAGAGGTTATTTTTCTGTTGTCTAACAAATGTGAGTAGAAGGATTTAATGCTAAGACGATAAAGGTGACTACTCAAATCCTGAAGGGAACCCTTAATAAAACTTCTCAGACTGGGACGGTGTCAACATCTAGTTCAGTTTAGTATTTACTCATCATCGAAGCGTTGTTCCCAACTATTATAGAGCACTTGACGAAGTTCTTGATAACGGGTTAAGTGTTTTGATCCTAATAACATTGATTTCGCTTTCTTCAAAGAACCACTTACATTTTCGGAAAAGAGGAAAAGGGGTGTATTCTGTCGCGAGTGAATAAAGCAGAGAGAGGTTCGGACCCGATGAACATAGTTATGTGAAGATCTAAAAATACCTCCCTGAGACGATTGGTCAAAGAATGAGAGAAATAAACCGATTTTTGCCGCTCCATCTATTCCAAAAAGGCGCCTTATTTCAGACGACACAATGAACCATGCGTCCTTCTCTTGGAGCTGAATAGGACTGATGAATCGTATGTTAATGTAGCGTGTTCGTTCGTTCATTTGTATCATTCCTCCTCCAAGAATTCTGTGGGAAGTGGAACTTTAAATACCCCTGGAGTAATGTAATTCGGACTAATTTTAATGAAGTTTTGCTGCAATAATCGTTTGGGGATGATGCTAAGAGAATCGAGGGATGGTGTTGAAATCGATAGTAAAACTTGTCCCAACGATGCTAACTCTTGTGGTGTACGTATTTGATCTGCTGTACTGCTTCCTGAGTTGAAAATAATTGGTACTTTTTTACGAGTAGCAATTTTCAGTGCAGCGCGAATGTGTCTTAATGCTGGAATCTGTTGTCGGTCAGGAAGCGAGTATAATGCAGAAAGGGGAATTTCCAGGTGTTTCTGAAATTTAATCATTAATTTCGCAATAGATCGAGTCATTAATTTTCCTGTAAGAAATAGCGGAAATTTCAGTATGTCAACACGATTATCTTGTGCTGCCCATGCTGTGAGTTCAGGGGTCAAACATGTTACTGCGATTATCGGTATATTTCTTCTTCGTTGTCGAAGGATTGATACCATTTGTGCTTTCGATTCATGGTTTGATCCGACATCTAATCTCTCATACATGCGTATTAAAGATGTAAAGGAAGATTTAGTAATAATTTCTTTTTCTTCTTTTGTTGGGTTACTGACCCAAACCTCTGAGAACCCTAACTGGGTTGCAGTGTGAAGACACGATGGTAACTGTGATTCAGCTCTGGTACCTAAAGAATCAACGAAATTACGAGGCATGGAAAGCACTTCGCTAATCCTTAGAGCTTCAAATCTTTCTGCTTTTTAAATTTAAATGAAGAAAGTTGTCTTAGATATCAGCCTAGATGAATTATTCTACAAAGAAAAATTGGTAGAAAATGGTTAACGGTCATAAGAAGGTCTTATATGTTCAGTTCCTTTTCCTCGACGGTGTAATCCTCGACCTTTCCGGCCAGCTGACGTTTTTCCTCGAAAAACACGACCTCGATGGCTTTTATCACAAATCCAATTGATTTTTGGGTCAGATATTATTTCAGGTGCGTTAGGGTCAACTAAAATTACTTCAAACCACCTGTGCACCCCATCTTCTAAAACAGGATAGCTATTAAGAACCTCGAGATTTGGGAAACGACGCGAACAACGCTCTTCAGCAATCCAGTGGCGGGATTTCTTTGGAGTGATACGTCTCACACCCATTCTTCTCGAACGTCTACCACTTCTCGGTCTAGATTTTCGACGTCCTCCACGTGGAACACGGACTCTTGCCAAAATAAAACCTTTTTTACGACGAAAACCAAGAGCACGAGCTCTATCAATTCTCGTAGGATGTTCGATTCGAATAACACTTGGTTCCCGCCGCCATTGGACCAATCTAGATATCCTTAACTGTCGAAATTCTTGGGTTCTCTCTTTCCAGAACTTGGATATATATTTATAAGCACTCATTTGAATTACCTCCTATAGGTTCTGCGTATGTGGGTTTCTAGCTCACTCTGCAACATTCCAACACGGAGATACTTAAAAAAGGCGATTTATTTTAGAGTTTTAAATGCTTGCTTGAGCACGTATGGTTTTCTTTCATGAATTTATGTAATTTTAGGAATTTTTAGCCATACTGCGATTGTTATATCAAAGCAATAGATTCTCATCACTGAATGACAGATTATTGCTTCAAGCATAACCTTTTACAGTTATCCAAAACCCGTTCCACTTGAAGTTGGTTCTTCATTCTGTAAAAGAGGAGCTAATAATTGGATTGAGGTAGTGGTTACAATGAAAATTCTAGTAGCTGATTCCATTGCAACGTCAGCTGTTGAAGTTTTACGGAAAAATTTCGAAGTAGTTGAACATCACTTTTCTCCAAGTGAATTATTGGATGAAATTAGCAAGTATGATGCAATTATTGTTCGTAGTGGAACAAAGGTAACTCGAAAAGTCATCGAGAATGCTGACCAATTAAAAGTAATAGGACGAGCTGGTGTTGGAGTCGATAATATTGACGTGGAAGCAGCAACGGAAAAAAGGATTTTTGTTGTTAATTCCCCTCGAGCATCCACCATCTCAGTTGCAGAAATTGCAATAGCGTACATGCTTGCACTCTGTAGAAATTTGATTCAAGCGACAATTGAAACTAAAATTGGAAAGTGGCCGAAAAAACAATTGAAAGGCACGGAACTGTATGGTAAAACATTAGGTTTTATTGGATGTGGTCGAATCGGTGCTGAGGTTGCTAAACGCGTCCAAGTTTTTGGAATGACTTGTCTTGTCTATGATCCTTATCTTCCTCCTGAAGTATCTGCAAAAATAGGAGTGGAAATGACTACTGATCTTGATAAATTGTTCAGAGTTTCTGATATCATAACTATCCATGCATGGTTAACAGATGAAACCCGTGGAATGGTCGGTGAGAACGAACTCGAAAAAATGAAACCAACAGCTTTCCTCGTGAATTGTGCGAGGGGTGGTATTATTGATGAAGATGCTCTTTATGATGCCCTGAAGGAAAAGAAAATCGCTGGCGCTGCCTTGGACGTGTTTTCTGAAGAGCCTGCGAGAGAAAATAATTTATTTGAGCTTGATAACTTGTATGTCTCCCCTCATATTGCTGCCTCTACAAAAGAAGCACAAGAGCGTGCAGGTCAAGTTACAGCTGAGCAGGTAAGAAAGGTTTTAACTGGTCAAAAACCTGAATTTTGTGTCAATCCTGAATTATTAAAATGAAATATAGTGCTTGGTAGATTATCAATGACTAATACTCCCCCCTCAAAAGAATCTAAACAACCTTTGAAAGAAAAATCCTTAACAATAGATCAAAACTTAACAATAGATGGAATAAAAGAAAACTTTCCAGGGATATACGCTGAACTCACCAATGAAGGGATGAGCATGAGTATTGATGAGATCAAAGGCGATTTGGTAAACTCTTTTTCACAAGAGGGAGAACAGCAGGAAATAGATCCCTTTGCTAAATATGATCCAGATGTTTACGATTTTTTGAGTAGAGCAAAAACCAATGAAGAAGGCTTTGAAATAATTAATTTTTTGGCTAAACGAGGGCAAATTTCCTCTAAAACTGCAGAAAACTTAACAAAAACGCTAAGAACTTCTGGTATACGGTATTTCGGTCCTATTCGGTCTTCTGATTACTATTTTCGAAAAGCTGAGGAAATCAGAAATCATAGATCAATTCAAAAGAGATATCCATCCCAAGAATGGGATGAAACGAAAGATTAAGCAGCAGCTACAATCTTAACCACATCACCAAATTGCAATTCATGTTTTTCAGAAATTCTACGATTTGTGCGGGCATCAATACCGTGGATGAAGTTCTTCAAGAGATCCTGATGGATAACCCCAGCAAATTCCTTGATGGTTATTCCCTTTTTGACAAGAAAAACATCAGGGAGAATCTTCCCATCATTATCACTAAAATGAGTTGTATCAGCTACAGGATAAATTGGTTGAAGGTCTAAGATTGTAAAAACAGCTTTATTTAGTGTTTCAAAGATTCCAGTAGTTTTATAAATTTCTAATATCTCCGTTTGAATCTTATTGGCAATAGACTCCTCTTTTGAGGTCAAATTACCTATTAGGTCTAAGCGACCACTTTCAGAGACATATTCCACTTTACCTTGCTCGACAAAATTTCTAAGAACAGTATCTGTGAGAGCGGAGGTTGGAACGACTGATTCCCCAAATTCCTTTTTTAAACGATCGAAATTGATTTTTGCAGTTGGTCGGTCAATTTTATTTGCTGCAATGATAATGGGTTTTCCTACCTTTCGAATTTCATGACAAAGTCGAAGTAAATCGTTATCATTCCATTCTTTGACTGTGGAAGTATCTAGATTAGCTAAATTTATTGCTTTCAAAATGTTTCCTTTTGTAATTTTCAACCCAGTCATTTTTTCTGTGATGAAATCTATTATATTCTTTTTTTCTGTGTCTGCTTTCCGTACAGCACGATCCCAGTCCTTTTTCACGATCCCACGTATCCAGGCTGCAATCTCATTTTCTAGGAATTTTACATCTTTCATTGGATCATGACTACCAGGGTCGACCACCTCGCCTTCCTCATTAAGAGATCCTGAGATATCTACTACATGGATGAGAATATCAGCCTGAGCAAGATCTGACAGAAATTGATTCCCCATACCCTTCCCCTCATGTGCCCCTGGAACCAACCCAGCAACATCAATAATTTTTATTGGAATTTTTCGTACCTTATCAACACACTCAGAATTACGGGGATTACAGGTCACCCCTAATTCTTGACAAACGCATGGAGTAGTAACAT
>JAEOTY010000073.1 GCA_016839625.1 Candidatus Hodarchaeota archaeon | reverse complement strand
GCTAGCTCTTAATTATATCGTCCTAGCTATTTGTTTGGATGTGATATTTAGTCTTTGTATAATTTATCTAGACACGCCAGAAAAATTTTCTAAAAAACGAGAGAATCACCCTCAAGAGGTATATGAAACAGAGGCTCTCCCTAATACATTATTAGTTGATGACAGCCAGAATTTTGTGGCGTACTCAGGATGGCTATTTAAGACTACAACCACCGAGAATAATTATTTGGGGATAATACGATTACAAGACCAATTCAAAGTACTAAATTTTGAAACACAAAAAGGTTCCGTCTATTTAATAGACTTTAGTCGTGAAATTGGCCGAAAATGGAGCACTTTACCTCTTAATAAGCAAAGGGATTGCCTTCAGGATATCTTTAATCACCTTGAGAATTTCAAATCGTCATTATATGAGTTAATTCCTGGTGTTCAAACAAGACAATTGACTTATGAAGAACTTGAGGAAGAATTAGATTTTGAGGCCATAACAAGAACAAAAATTGATTTTATCCCCGAGAAACCTAGACCTCAAGAGGATTTAAAAGATTTAGAAGCAGCGGATCAGAATCTCGAGGATCTTGAAGATTTTGAAGCTGATGTCCAACTCGAAAATGAATTAGTCTCAAAAACAGTACATTCAATTGAAGAACTATGATTATAGTTGGAGTTCTCCTTACATCTGCCTCATTGATTTTCGCCTATAAATAATCTGGGGTTTGGGGTGCTTTTTTATTAATTCATGCTTGCGTTTCATGTAGGCTACTTCCCAAGAATAAGGTTTGTGATTTGTCTTAGGAAAACCATACTGGTGATCAAGGAATAAATACACGGATGGTTCGACTGCTTCAAAAGTACAAAAGTAAGGGGTTAGATCGGAGTGTAGTTCCTTAATCTTATTTCGAAGAAACACCTCAGTAATCTCTTGATCATTAGTAATGATATCACAACAATTCCAGATGGCGCCGTGAACGATATCAGAGATTTCTTTTGCTGTTAATCCAAGCATAGATCTAATAGTACGCTGCCACGCTTCCGAACTCAGCTCTATAGGTGATTTTATATTGCGAGTGAAATATTCAATTAATTTATAAATTTCAGAATAGCCAGGAGGAGGTACATACACCCGTCTGTCGAATCTTCGCATCATAGCGCCTTCTAAACGATCAGGACGATTTGTGATGGCAATTACTACCACTTTATTTGGTGTGGGAACATTATATCCATCTAGAGCTGCTAGGAACCCCATTCGGATCCGTTCCATAGCACTTGATTCGTCTCTTACCTTCCCCACTAAAGCGTCAAATTCATCAAAGAAGAGAATACACCCTTCTGGTTCTTGATATGCTCGTTGAAATAATTGTTCGATCTTTTTTTCACTTTCTCCAAACCATTTACTTAAGATTTTTCCTGAAGTTACATTATAAAGTGGTAGTCCTGTTTTCACAGGTAATGCTTTAGCAATTTCCGTTTTTCCACATCCTGGTGGCCCGAAAAGCAAGACTCGTCTAGGAGGTTTGCTACTTGACTTCCAACTCTCAGGTTTTTCTAAAGGGGTACCAATAACGTTATCCAGCGTTCTTTTAACATGATCCAGACCAATAATTGTTGAAGGCCATGAACCAGTTTTGGGTTGAACGTCTCGCATTTGAATTATCTGTTCTTTAAAATCCGTATTTTCTCTGTCAGTCTCCAATAGACGAGCTGTTTTATCGTCCAAACTCATATTTAGTTTATTAATTTCTTGCTCCACTAAATATTGTTCTGATTCCCATAACTCTCTTGTGTCTGATTGGCCTTCCTTGCTTAGTTCTGTATTGAATGTATTTCTAGCCTTTTCAAAGTATTTTAGGGCTTTTTGTCTGTTGTTTTTAAGGAGAGCAGACCTTCCTAAAACAGAAAAATTGTAAGCCTGAATTAATCCTCTGGTAATTGTTTGTCCAGTCATTTTCATAGAATGATTGGTTGATCAACTTATAAATTCAAAAAGGGTATAGAGGTGGACATGATTCACGTTGAATCTAATTGGTCATTGAATAAATTAGACACGATGTTTTGAGCTAGAGTTCATTTTCTAAATTTAATTTATTTGAAACAGTGTACTGACTTCTTAAAGTGGGAATTCATGAAGTTTTCTTATTTAAACATAATCTCGCTTTTGAATATTTAAGACTGAAGAGGAATCATCATTGATACATTATGTCAATTTTCCTAGAAATCTATCAGTTGCTACTTACAACTATAGGATGGTACACAAATCAGATTGATTTGATTGATCCAATCAAAGGGTTGCTATTCATTTGCTTTGATTACTTACTTGTTAATCTTTTCCTACTAATTTTCCCGTTCTTAAAACCATTTGTTACTTGGTGTACATTTCCCTTTCCAAAATTCCACAAATATTTCCACGCACAAGCAGCACGAGAATTAGAGGATGAAATAGAGGAGGAGCGAGAAAATGAAAAGTTTACAATCACAGATCAATCAATGGATGAAAAGAAAAGAAGAACAGTTGAATTAGGAGTCTATAACCGATTTGAATCAGGTCCACGAGGGGAAGGGTCAAACATTTACTTCTCTTGCAAAACCTTGGACGATATCATCAAAGTAGCAATGGCACCATGGAAATTTGCATTAGCTTTCTTTTTTTTCTATGTCATTACTTTGCCACTAGCGAAAAATGGAGGTTTGGGGGGATTTATGATTCATATGTGGGCTGCACTTGTGCTATTTTATGCATTGATGCCCAGTTTTGCTGACTATGATATGATTTTCAATACTATGCTCATTGAAGGTCTTATCCCTAAATTCTGCATGTACTGGGGACTTGTGATATTTTTTACAGTTCTCTTGGACAATTTCTTTAGAACAAAAGGAAATCTCCTGTCCGCTTTAGTAGTCGCTCAGATCTGGCTTTTAATTTATTTTTCTCTTTTGATTGCAGCTGCAAGGTTCCTAAGAAAAAAAGCTGAATTGGAATATCCAGTGTTATTACGATTACCTAATGATAAATCTTCTCCAGAGGTCATTCGTCCGAGTGAGTCAAAGAACTTTCCCTCATTTGTGAATGAACTGAATTACTAGGAATTTGTCACATTAAGGAATTTGGGTATTATTTTGATTTTCTTTTTGTATAAAATAATAGAAATTGGGAATTTTTGAAGAAACAATAACTACATGGAATCTGAAGTTGTTTACAAGATTAAAACTTGATTATTTCTCATGAAGGAGCATTATTAGAAGAGATCAGTTTAATATTGCTTTTTTAACATATATTTTGGAGATTTTAGCCGAAAATTCATCTCACCCATTCCTGCAGTACGTTTTTTCCCGACATTAATAATTTCACCTATTTTTAGTAGAAATGGGATCATGTTCCCATACATCCCCTTAGGATCCTTGTTAACATATTCAACCCACCCCTTAAACCCAACAATTGGTGGTAACTTTCCCATCTTAATTTCATTTGTATGTAATTTATATTTGCGAGCATAAACATTTTGAGTAATATATTCTAGAAATTCATTGATGTTAAATGGTTGAATAGTGAGTTTGAGGTCTTGAGCCAAATGGGCTAAATTTCCAAAAAGAAAATTAGGTTCAGGGAATAAATAAACACCAGGAAGTTTCAGTGGTGTGAATTGTGTTGGACTTAGAAATCTAACAGAAAAAATATCGCGGGGAAAGCTGTTTTTGAACGTTTCATCAGTAATATGTTCTGATTGCAATTGAACACTTTCCAGGATAAAGGATTTATCAGCTAATACTAGTGTTTCTCCTACTGATGTAAGCAATGCTTGGACTAATGATTGTGAAACTTGTTGATTGATTGTCTTAAAATTAAATGATAGTTGATTAGACG
This sequence comes from Candidatus Hodarchaeota archaeon, assembly GCA_016839625.1. GTDB lineage: Archaea > Asgardarchaeota > Heimdallarchaeia > Hodarchaeales > Hodarchaeaceae > Hodarchaeum. Next base: position 1,383 of record JAEOTY010000073.1, on the reverse strand, counting down.
GATGAAAGAGAAAATTACCATTCTTCCATTTTGGTCTTCGTCCGTGAGGGAAGAAAATGTTACTAACACTATAAGGTCTGATTTCATTATCTTTATGGATTGACAAAGACAAATCAGGATCCACTGCTTTTATCAAACGTAAAACCAATCCCCTAATCATATGTCCCACAAATGAAGGGATCACAATGTTTTCCTTAAGCGAATGTAAGTTAAATCGAAGAATAGAGGAATGAAAATCGATAATTGATGGTTCGATAATTCCCAAGCTCCTGAGTGTGGTGAGAAAGTTTTTTTTCTATCTTTTATTGTTGGTTTCAAAATTATTAAAATTCTGATAACCATTTTTGTCCATTAAACATTTCTGACTAAATATCTACGAAAATCAATTCTTTTAACTAGATTTTCTCATATACACACTTATATAGATACCTATTTATATGGATTTTGGAAATATATTACCAAAAGAGGAATTAGTTATGGGACGTCGTGGTTCAACCTATGAAGCTCGGTTAGAGGTTTTAGTTAATGTTTGTTACCGCTTATCTTTAGAACAAGGATACGTTGATCCAAATGATTTAGCAGAGGAACTTAATCTTTCACCTAGAATGATTAGAAATTACATTAATGACCTTCTTACACTCAGTGTATTGCAATATAGTGGAGAAAATAAATTTGCTTTTAATTTTAGAATTGCTGACGAACCTGGTATCTATGACCGATCATCAATTGTTCCTGAACCAATTTTAGAACGCATCCTCAATAAACAGAGTTCTTTAGCTATACAAGAGCCAGATCAAGTCCAAACTAAGATTGAAAAAATATTTAACAAAATGGAGAGAGTTCTTAGGTTTCCTGAAGACTTAGGGAACAAAATTAGGCAATTAGATTTGTCCTCAGTTGATAATAAATTTCTTCATAAGTACAGGATAGACTCACTAAGAGGAGATAGACTTCTTGAACCAATAGTTGACTATACTATCAATTTAGACAATCTAATTATGATTGGTTCATCTGCAACACAGAAAATGGAAGTATTAAATGTCAATGATTTTGCATTGATGACAATTTCTTTTTTAGCTTCTTCTAGTGTAGCCATGGTATTTCAGAAAAACAAACGCGATGAACGTGAGACCCATGCCATCACAAGACCACAAATTGAAAAATTCATCGGGAAAGAACCATTTCAACAAATGGATCCTTTTTATGATATGTATTATGACTTTCCAGAGTTATTGATGGCTGGAAGATCGATAGCTTCTCGTTTCTTAAGTGAGCTACTACATGTTCAGACAATATTGGATTTATTAAACTCTGAGTGGTTTGAAAGAAGGAAAGAAGATTATCTTGTTCCACTAATCTTTAAGAAAGGGGTTCTATCTCCTC
>JAEOTY010000492.1 GCA_016839625.1 Candidatus Hodarchaeota archaeon | reverse complement strand
CTGGAAATGTCTGGTTCTTGGTATTAGTCAATATTCCAGGGGGATTAGCGTTTGGTGCTGAAGATACCAGTGTCGCTACTTATTCGTTAGATTGTTCTACCGAAGAAACAAAAGCTCGCTATTATTCTATCCTACTGACTATTGGTGGTTTTACTGCTTTCGCGGGTTCGTTGTTTTCTGGCTTTGTCATGGATGTATGGTTACAATTAGCAGGGATTAACTACAATAGTCCAGATTTCAATGTCATTCTTTTCAGCATGTTGATGATGATCGCCTCTCTGAGGTTCGTATCAGCTCTTTTGCATAAATTTGTATATCCCAATCCCCTGGATTTTGAGCTGAATTTCCAAACCAGTAACTAAGGACTTCTTGTGACTACTCAATTCTATCTTAGAATAACACCATTTTTCGGATTTTCGGTGAGTGTACGCACTATTATGCACATATCATGGTTCCCTATCAAGCTGCAATTGAGAGTACGAGATGACTCATCATTAATTCATAAAAAGATTTAACTGGAGGAAAAATACAATTGGGCCTGCTTTCAAAGCTCTTTGCACGAAGTCGTAAATCAAAATTAACTATTGGAATTGTAGGTGCGCCTAACGCAGGAAAAACAACATTAGCTAATCGGATTTCTAATGAATGTGGAAATGGAACCCCACTTGGAGATGTCAGCCCTGTTCCCCATGAAACTCGAGATGTGGTTGCATTAGAACATTGTTATATCTCCGATCCTAGTGGTTCTCTTGATTTAACTGTTGTTGACACTCCTGGTATCGCAACATCCGTGGACTATCGTGAATTTTTAAATCACGGACTGAATAGACAAGAGAGTATTAGCCGCGCAAAAGAAGCAACACGGGGCGTTATCAAAGCAATTCAATCTCTTGATAAGTTGGATGCTGCAATTGTTGTGGTTGACTCTGCAAGAGCACCTTTTGACCAGATTAATTGGACTGTTCTTGGAAACTTAGAGGCAAGGAATATCCCTTTGATTATCGCTGCTAACAAAACAGATTTGCCTGAAGCTGATACTATACTAGTGGAAGATACTTTCCAAAGTAGAATAATCCCCATTTCAGCGAAATTAGGCACAGGGATGAATGAACTCTATGGAACAATACTTACTGTTGCTAATTCATAGGAGGGAATGACCATGGAATTTAGAATGGACTTTGTAACCGAGAATACAACAAGAAAAATGAGTTCTTATCAAAAATGTCATTTTATAATCTCGAAACTCAAAAATGACCGGATTATTGTATTCGAAGGAGGTCTTGAACCCGAAGAGGAAGCTATTTTGATTGAAGAAACGATGAGTCAAATCGATCATGAAAGTTTCTTGGGGTATAAAATTATCAATCCAACTCCTCTTCGTAGTTCTAGCCTGTTTGTCCGACATAAAAACGTTAAAATGACGGTTATTGCTCCACAGAATTTCAATTATCTTTCAGTAGCTCTAGTTTAGGTCTGGGGTAATATAGTGAGCTTCTCTGATGATATCAATCTAAAGCGTTACCAGTGTGCACAATGTAAAAGACCGCCAGAGAAGGCTCAAGAACTTTTTCAGGGGTGTGTCTGTGGTCATCGTTTATTTCGAATAATAACAGAAAAGAATAATGTTCAGCCTTCATTAGACATGAGAGTGAGGAAGAATGTTAAAAAAGACCAAGAGGGTGTAGATTTCCTTACTATACATGAAATCGAGGTTGGTATCTATGATATTAATGTAGAGCAATTACTTAATAATAAACCTAGTAAAAAGAATTCTACTCCAGTTATAGTTGGTAACGATGGAGTTTTTTCAATTCATTTTCAACATCAAAAGAAATAATTTGCTCTGATATTGATAACTATTATCCTCTTCTAATCAATTTAATCTCTCGTGAAATAGCGTTAAAATCACAAACAGCAAGTTCATGAAGATGTCGAAGGTGTGTTCGGCAGATGATTGGAGAGATGCCCACTTCAGTGGATAGAGTATCCAATGCGAGAGATTTTTTCTTTGTATTCTCAAAATAGTCTACAAGAAAGAGTAAGATTCTTCCTAGTTCCGATTGTTGAAGAACCACCCTAATATGTCTATCCCTAGCGAGAGTTCCTCTTGTTTCACGGTTAAGATCATCGTGCATTTGAACTACTCGGGCTTCTGCCCGTTCAATTTCTAAATGTAGTTGATTCTGAATTTCAAGGTGATTAGCTTCAATTTCCTTGATGTCTTCTTCAGTTTGATGAATAACATCTTGCAACTTACCAATTTGGTCTAAATAGGCGTCCCGTTCTATTTGTAACGTTTCTACAGTTTTTTGAAGGGTTTTGTTGTCTGTTTGGGCCTCTTGGAATTTAGCTTCATATTCTTGAGCTTTTTCTTGAATCTCTTTAAGTTCAGCATCAGCAATTTCAAGAGATTGTGTTTTTCCAGTTAACTCAATACTAGACATTCCAAGTGATTGGTTTTTTTCAACTAGCTCATCTTCTGTCGTTTCAAGAGCTTCAGTCAACTCCCTCAATTCAACTCGCGCTGTGTCTAAAGCTTGAGTTAACTCTGAAAGCTCCACCTTGGCTGTTTCAAAAGCTTGTGTTTTCTCATTCAGTTCAGCATTTACAGCATTGAGGGCGTCAGTTTGTTCAGTTAATTCAATAGTAGCGGATTCGAGCGCTTGTGTTAATTCAGCTAGCTCAACGCTTGCGATTTCAAATGCTTGAGTTTTCCCAGCTAACTCGATATTGACCATTTCAAGAGTTTTGGTTCTTTCAAATAATAAGGCTTCTGTTTCAGTATACTCTTCTTCTTTTTCCTGAATTTCATTACTATATGTTGTAAACTGTTCTAGTAACTGTTTTAATTGATTTTTTAACTCTTGAACTTCCTCCGAAGGATTATTAATCGAGGACATTGGTTTTTTATGCTCTTTTGATTGCACAGAACTTGAGGATTCCTTAGGATCCATTTGATCCTTTTGATTTTGATTGAATTCCTCATTTCCCATTCGAAACACTCACAACAAGGTTTGTAGTACCTTATCAACAACACTCCTTAAAACTATTTTTTAATTAAGGACAATTGCAAAAGGTTATTGAGGAAT
>JAEOTY010000072.1 GCA_016839625.1 Candidatus Hodarchaeota archaeon | reverse complement strand
TTTACTTGAATAAACCTGATGCAACCTTTTTAAGCAGATTAGCCTTTCCAGTTGGTTGGCCAGTTAGTACATTGTCTTTATCGGAAACAGAAATTGGTGGTGACCCAGAAAACATTCCAATTGGATTAGGTCCTTATATGATTGAGTCTTGGACAAAAGACACTGAACTTATTCTAGCTTCTAATCCCCATTACTTTGGAGATGCGCCTGAAAGCGATAAAATAATCATTAAATTCTACAGTGACTCTTCGTCAATGTTAACTGCGCTTGAGACTGGGGATCTTGACATTGCACACCGGATTTTTGGCCCCGAAGAAATGACAGCTATAATGGATAATAACGATCTGGATTACCTTACAATGGATACAGCGGGTATTAGGTATCTTGTATTTAATGTTTTCAATCATCCTATGGAAGTTAGACTTGCTATTGCAGCAGCAGTGAATCGTACTGAAGTAGTTGGAACAGTTTTCAATGACTTTAACAAAGAACTCTTTAGTATGGTACCAGACATATTCAGTAGCCACGTTGATGCGTTTATGGAAGGTCCTGATCCAGATTCTGTTGAAGGGAACATGACAGCTGCTGGGTACTCAACTACAAACAAATACGCATTAGATCTGTGGTATACACCTACTCATTATGGAGATACAGAGAAAGATGTTGCTCAATTACTAAAGGCACAACTTGAGGACACAGGATATTTCACTGTTACTCTTAAATCTTCAGAATGGACAACGTTTGTCGGTGACTTTATTGCCCAAACAATGCCTTTATATCTACTTGGTTGGTGGTTCGATTATGCGGATCATAGTAACTATATTGCTCCGTTTGTCGGTGAGACCCGATATTCTAATTACAGCTCCACCGTAATGGATGGGTTTATTGATACTATATTAACCGATACCAATGCTGGGAACAGAAAAACCGCAGCCATTAATGCACAAAACCAATTTGCGAAAGATGCCCCAGTAATTCCACTATTTACCATGCTTAGTCAGTTCATTGCTTTTCAAGATGGCATTTCTGGCGTACAGCTAGAACCTTCGGAGAACTTCCACTTTTATACCATCGAAAAAACTGGAGGTGCCGCTCCAGGGTTTGAATTGGTACCTGGTATAGTAGCAATCTTTATCTCAGGAATTGTTTATCTGCGCTTTAAAAGGAAAAAGTAGTAGAATGAATGAATTATTTTACTTTTTCCTTTTTTTCCATTTTTTTTAAGATAAACTCAGCCAAATTTACGCTTTCAATGATTAAAATAGTGACGTGATATGAGTTCTTTAAGATCGTTTGTAATAACAAGAATAGCTCTTCTTATCCCAATGGTTTGGGTTTTAGTGACGCTGGTGTTTATCCTCTTACGAGTTCTTCCTGGAGCGAACCCAGTAAGTGTAATGCATCCACAAATGCCCGAAATATATGTTCAGAAAATAACTGAAAGATTAGGCCTAGATCGGCCACTGTTCGAACAATATATTAATTTTCTGATTGATTCCTTTTCATTAGATTTTGGGCAATCTTACCAGACGAATATGGAAGTCTCAAAAGAGATTCAACTTGCTTTTGGGCCAACCGTTATGCTTGGATTCTTTGGAACATTAATTGGGATTCCCCTAGGAATAATACTAGGGGCAATCGCGGGAGCTAATAGAGAAGGCCTCAAAGATCATTTAATTAGAATGTACACCATTGGGATTTATTCAATCCCGATTTTTTTGGTAGGGATATTCATGCAAATCGTCTTCTCATATATTCTTGATATTTTACCTGCATTGGATATTATTCAAGCAGGAGGGACTCACGAGTTTACTCATTACACCGAAATCTGGGTTATTGATACCCTATTAAGTGGACGCCCAGATTTAACTCTTGATATAATTATCCATCTTATTATGCCAAGTGTAGCTCTTGGTATGTTGATAGCAGGTGTGATCGCTAGACAAGTGAGGACAAATATGATCCATCAACTTGAACAAGATTATGTTCATTTTTCTCGATCACGAGGAATCCCAGAACTAACTGTTAAATATAAATATTGTTTAAAAAATGCTGTTGTGCCAACTATTGGGTTAATCAGTCTGCAATTTGCTTTATTATTAGCTGGTGCCATTTTAACGGAAACAACATTTAATATTCCAGGTTTAGGCAGATATTTATATCATGCAATTCAAAATAAAGATTTTCCAGCCGTCCAAGGCGCACTAGTAATTTTTGTCATTATTGTCAGTGTCATCAGCTTAATAGGAGACGTTCTATACGCTGTGTTAGATCCGCGAATTACCTATTAATTTTTTCAGTGCAATGGTGATATAATAGTGGTAACAATACCAAAAACCCAGAGAACATCAAAATCTAATTTCAAAGGGTTTATCTCACATTTTCTAGAGGGTGTACGGCAAAATAAGTCACTCGCTATTGGAGGGCTGCTTCTCGGGAGTATTATTTTTATGGCGATATTTGCGGATTTTATTGCTCCTTATCATTACGCGGAAATGAGCAATAATTGTGGATCAGAATACCCTAACTGTCGGTATTCCCCTCCTTCTCCCCAACATCTGTTCGGGACAAATTTGCTTGGTCAAGATGTTCTATCTCGCGTCATCCATGGCTCACGTGTCGCATTACTTATCGCTCTTAGTGCAACGATTGTTTCTATTAGTATTGGGGTTCCTATTGGGATCCTTTCTGGATATTTTGGAGGAAAGATAGATCGATTTTTAACGATGCTTGCTGATGCAATCTATTCTTTTCCTTCATTATTATTAGCAATCACATTAGCCATCTACTTATCAATCTTCGGAAATCTTAAGATAATTGCTGCAGTAGCTTTTTCTACCGCGGTTGTTTACATTCCTAGTTACTTTCGAGTTGTTAGATCACAAGTCCTGCAAGTCAAGAATGAAATCTATATTCAGGCAGCGAAATCCATGGGAGCTGGGACATTAACAATATTGCTCAGGCATGTTACCCCGAATGTGTTAGCAGCCTCAATAGCTATAATTCCATTTAATATGACGGAAGCGATACTAACCAATGCTGGTTTAGCATTCTTGGGGCTTGGTATCCAACCTCCCGCAGCTGATTGGGGTTATGACGTGCAAGATGCTCGCGCTCTTTCTAAAGTGCGAAATTATCCCTGGTTAATTTTCTTTCCAGGATTAATGATTTTTTTACTATCATTTGCCCTTTCACTAATAGGAGATTCCCTCAATGACAAATTCAACCCCCTCATTAGAAAAAAATTCAATTCCAAATAATCAAGATTGCTTCTTGGATATCCAAAACTTAATTGTTGATTATCCTACTAGTGATGGTAACGTACGGGCTGTTAACAATGTTTCTCTTTCACTCCAGAAGGGAGAGGTCTTAGGGTTAGTTGGGGAATCGGGTTGTGGAAAAAGTACTATTGGATTTTCCATCTTAGGTTTATTAAAAGATGGAATCATTCGTAGTGGACAAATCGTTTTCGCAGGGAGGGATTTAGTGAAAATGTCAGAGGAAGATATACAGCGATTACGGGGCTCTGATATCTCAATGGTTTTTCAGGCTTCACAAAACGCTTTGAATCCTTTACAAAAAGTATCTAATCATTTTATTGAAACTTTGAAGGCCCATAATCGTTGGAATGATAATTCTTGGGATGCTATTAAGAATCTGCTTAATCGTCTTGAAATCTCCGAATCTCGTTTAGAAGATTATCCTTTTCAATTTTCAGGTGGAATGCAGCAACGGATAGTCATCGCTCTTACATTTCTCTTAAATCCCAAGTTACTCATTGCTGATGAACCCACAACCGCTTTGGATGTTTTGGTTCAAGCAAGACTGTTAAAACTACTTAAAGAGCTTATCAAAGAGTTTAATTTAACTGTTATTTATATTACGCACGATCTCGGAGTTGTTGCAGAGATCACGCATCGTGTGGCTATCATGTACGCTGGTAATATCGTAGAAGTTGGTGATACATTCACTATATTTGAGAGACCAGCCCATCCATATACACAGGCTCTAATTTCAGCTATTCCAAATGTGAAAGCCGAGTCAAAAAAGAAAATGAGTTTCATTCCTGGACGCCCCCCAGATTTAAGGAATCCTCCCAAAGGTTGTTGTTTTGCTGATCGTTGTCCCTTTATGATTTCCTTATGTCAGGAAAACGAACCCAAATCGATTTCACTCCCTTCACACACCAATATTGGCCATTATGTTAAGTGTCTTAAGTATGATGACAAGTATAGCAACCGATTTGAATAATACGGTGATAGATATGCGGTCAAATTCCCATAAAAGCGAGCTATCTCGTTTAATAGAGGTCAGTAATCTTAAAAAGTACTTTCCAGTCGAACATGGTTTCTTTCAACGGATTGTCTCTAGAAAAAAAGAATATGTTCATGCAATCGACGACATAAGCTTTTCTATCAATCATGGTGAGATTTTTTGTCTTGTTGGTGAAAGTGGGTGTGGTAAAACAACAACTGCTAATGTTCTAGTCGGACTAGAACGTCCAACAGCTGGAAAATTTAAATGGAAAGACCGCATTATCCCTCATTCGGAATTAATGCCCAAAAAGAAGCATATAAAATCACAGGTGGTGTTTCAAAATCCCTATTCTTCATTGAATCCGCGAATGAGGCTGGGTGATTCTATCCTTCATTCACTCGCTATACATAATAGGGTAAGTGATCCGAATACGAAGAAAAAGCTGCAAAATTCTGTTCGTGCTGAATTAGGTCTTTTTTTTGGTGGTTTCGTAAGTTTCCTTCTTATTGCAATGGCTTTTTTATTAGAAGGTACCATTGCAGCGATAATTGTTGTATTAGCTGTTAGCTTATTTACGATCGCTATATTTACATATTTACAACATTCGTGGATTCAAAAGAAACAAATTAGAGATCCAATAGTTTTAGAGTTATTCGATGAGATTGGTTTGACGCCTCCACTTCAATATTATGCCAAGTATCCCCATGAAGTCAGCGGAGGAGAACGACAGCGAGCATCCATTGCACGGGCAATTATTTTAAATCCAGATCTTCTCGTTGCTGATGAACCAACAAGCATGCTGGATGTTAGTTTACGTGCAGGTATTCTAGATACCTTAAAGTCGTTACAATTGAAATATAATTTATCTATTCTGTTTATAACTCACGATTTGGCTACAGCACGACATTTTGGAGATCGTATTGGTGTGATGTATGTAGGTAAGTTAGTTGAGATGGGAGAAGTAGAAAATATATTCAAGAGACCTTTTCATCCTTATACAGAAGCTCTAATTGATGCAATTCCAACACCAATCCCAGGAATAAAAGATTATGAACTTCCTAAAGGGGAAGTCCCTGACGCCATCCGTCCTCCTTCTGGCTGTCGATTTCATCCTCGCTGTCCTATAGCAGATCTATCTGTCTGCAGTGTGAAGGAACCAGATTTAGTGGAATTACACCCAAATCATTTTGTAGCCTGTCATTTTCCACTAATAAAACAATAACTAAGAGATATTTCGTTATAAGGAAGAATAACTCCTTACTTCGAAGATGATGAGATTTTCTTAAGACTTCTAAAGATCTTTAGTGTTATCTATTTTTAATATTTTGTAATTGGTAAGAATTTCATTTTTTGGATAGCTAAAATAGGATTAAATCCTACACACACTCTCAGTAAAACCCTGAACTTATTAACATAGATTCATTGATTACTAATGAGACTTTAGAGCAACTTCCAGAGAAAGAGAGATATAAAAATATCAATGGTAGCAATATATCCTTATCTCGTTTCGTGGGATATTAAAGACATGTGATATATTCCTGAAATTTATACTAAGGAAATGCAAATCAATGGCAGAAGAAGGAAAGGTTTAGAATTTCTTAATGGC
>JAEOTY010000491.1 GCA_016839625.1 Candidatus Hodarchaeota archaeon | reverse complement strand
TCTCCCATATACACATTTGGTTTTCTTTGGTAATAAAATTGGGGTGCTTCACCAAATTTCTGATAATTAAGTGTTACTTCAAACTTTACAACGTCCCCATGATCGACAACAACGTAATCAGCTCTTCCTTGTGAGCAATCAGATGCAACTAGAAGAATAATTAATAATGCCAAAAAGATAAAATAATGGCCAAGTTTCACGTATTCAAACCTCAGTTATTCACGAATCCAAATCTCTAGGTTACAGCATGCAAACTGGAAATACAAGACAAATAAGGTGTTACCAAAATTCTAGAAAAAAATTATGTTTGATGCAGCTTAATTATTTTTACAAAACCCTTAATTTCTTGTTAAATATCGATAAGGAAAAATCAGTTCATTCATGAGAAGGAATTCGCTTATTCACGAACAATAACCATTGTCAGAGTTGATCGAACACCTTTCGCTTGACGAATATCGTTGATAACAATATCTTTCAGCTCTTTCATGGAATCAGCTGAAACTTTTGCGACTAAATCGTAAACACCATATACTATATAAGCTTCATCAACTTTAATCTCGGTAGTTAGAAAATTAAGAACTGCATCTTCTTCGCCAATTTCAGCGTTAACCATGACGAATGCTGTTGGACGACTCATTAATCAAATATCCTTATTTTTCGTTTTTAATATTAGACAACAGATTAAATTCAACTTTGAATATGTAGAGATTTATTTCAAAACAAGATTAAAAAATCTTTGTGAAGAAAAAGTTGAGATTTTCTTCCCTAGTTGATCATAAGGGCTTTATTTATCCCTAAGTAACGATTATCTCTGATACATTATCTCCCCCTGTATAAAATCAATTCATTTTAGCTGTTAATCATAAATCTAATCTAGTAAAACTATCAGATAATAATCCAAAGACTACTGATTAAGTTGTATTGTACATTTTATGATCAAATTTTGCCAATCAACTATTTCTATCTGTTTTTATTGGTTTTTTTGTTGAATCTAATTGTTTTCTAGCATTCTTTTATTGAGTGCGTTGAATATTTGCTGTTTTTGTACAATATAGTCAAAGCAGACAAAAGATATAAAATGTAATAATTCGTGATATTACCAATAAGACAATTCGTTGGCTCCTTTGGAGGTTCATTTAATGGATGATTTAAGACAAAATTTACGAATCCCTGAAGAAAATCTAAAAGAAATAAATGACTTTCTCTTGCAAGAAGATAATCCTCTGATAAACGATCTACTACAAATCATAGATAAATATGGGGGGATCTCTGAGATTAATCGAAAAGCTGAGGAAGCTCGGCAGCTGGATAATCTATTTGAACAATTAGAGAAAAAAAAACCTGATTATGTGAAAGATCTTGACTGGTTAGTTGAACAACGCGATCAACAAGCTTTTGTTCATGTCAATGAATATAGACGACAAGTATTAGGGCCTAAAGCTGACCGAATAACTTTTGATGAATCTTTTGCTGTAACTTTAGAGCTTTCTGCTTGTCAATACTTCCCTTTCTTGATCGAAGAAGCGAAATATGCTATTGGTAATCAGGATTTAATGCCTGGTCGTATCATTCGTGTTCGAATAATGAAAGAACAAGAAAAAGACGGGGATCTATTGGCTATGGCTGCTGCAATGCAAATCATTGGCGCGTCTTATGTTGAGACGCTAGACACGAAGGGTACAGCACCTGGACCTGATGGAGCTCCTGTTAACGTTCATCTAGGTGGCCCTGATACTATTACGGGATATTTTGGTGGAGTAGGTCAGCCAAATGATTTTGCTCTAAAATGGGTAGATGAATTTCTCTATTACTATACAAATTATGGAGTCAAACAAGTCCTCAATATCAACCTTGGGACTATCCTCCTCGGGTATTTTCTCTATAAATTAGGTGTACACAACGAATTTAAAATTTCTGTCTATGTGGGAAATGATAATCCTTATTCTTGTTTTTGGACTCTTCTTGCAGCCAAGCTATTCGCCCGAACTGACGGAAGTAGCCCATTGATTGGATTCAATCTGGCTAACTCAGTTAATAATAAAACAATTGAGATGAGTGCTTACATTCGTAACGCATTCGGTTTCGAAGACGTTGTTCGCTTAGAGCATCACATCATTGAGACTTGGAAAAGTATCGTAAGACAGCCATACGATCGTCGGGAGGAGTTGATTGAATTAACACCTAAGGTGAAGAACATTAGCGCTAAACACGAGGGTGGTAATGTCGAGGTGGATGGAACAAGAGACTATCCTTCGGACATCTTGGATTATTTCCGTACAAAAGAAGATATTACCAAAGCAAACCATTGGGATGGACTGCGTATTAACTACATGGATCGACACGACGCTGTTAATTCTACCGCACGAGCTCTTACCGAGAATGGGTTATCATTCATTGCAGCACGGAATCTTCACTATTATTAGAGTTTGAAGAGGCCATGATAAATGAAAAACATTGCTGATGGGATGTATCAAATCTTAGGAGAAGGTGCATTTGCAGTACTAGCAAAAGCACAAGCTCTAGAGCGAGAGGGGAAGAAGATTCTACACTTCGAGATTGGTCAACCTGATTTTCCGACACCTCAACATGTTAAAGAAGCAGGAAAAGCAGCTATTGATGAGAACTTCACTGGATATGTTGCAGCAGATGGAATCCTTGAATTGAAGGCTGCTATTCAAGATGAAATTGAGGTGACTCGTGGATATCGTCCTTCAACAAACCAAATTCTTATACTTCCTGGAGCTAAACCAGGAATTTACTTCACCATGATAGGCACCACCAATCCAGGCGAAGAGATCATTTACCCTGATCCAGGATTTCCTACATATGAATCTGTGACAAAGTATATCGGAGCAACTCCAGTCCCTATTCCTCTCAAAGAGGAGAACGAATTTCGTTTGAATCCTGAGGACATTGCTCAAAAAATCACTCCTAAAACCAAACTGATTATACTTAATTCCCCCCAAAATCCTACAGGTAGCGTGATGACTAAAGAAGAGCTTTTGAAAATCGCAGAGTTGTCTGAAGAAAATAACTGTTTCGTTTTAGCTGACGAAATCTATTCCAAAATGCTTTATGATGAAGAGTTCTATTCAATGACGGTACGAGATGAAGCTAAAGAGCGTTCAATTCTTTTAGATGGATTTTCTAAATCATATTCGATGACCGGGTGGAGACTAGGATATCTAGTGGGGCCAAAAATGCTGATCGAAAAGTTGGGAATATTGTTAATCAATTCAATCTCGTGTACGACATCATTTGTCCAGAGAGCAGGGATTGCAGCATTAAAAGGTAATCAAGATGACCTCTTTAATATGATGAAAGCTTTTAGAAAAAGACGTGATGCTATCGTCAAAGGATTAAATGAAATTCCAAATATTTCATGTTTAACACCTCAAGGAGCTTTTTATGCATTTCCAAACATCATTAAGACAGGAATGACTTCACAAGAAGCAGCTGATCATCTTTTGCATAATGCAGGTGTTGCTTGCTTACCAGGCACAGCGTTTGGAAGCTGTGGAGAAGGATATTTACGGTTTTCATATGCAACATCTGTAGAGACAATAAATCATGCTATAGAAAGAATTAAAGAGTCTTTTCAGTAATTGAAATCTAATTAAAAATTGTGGACTTATGAAAGGTAAGAAAAATGATGACTAGAATAGCATTCATCGGGTTTGGAGTGGTTGGTCAAGGTCTTGCAGAGATACTTTTAGAGCAGAAAGACGAGCTAAAGGAGAATTATGGATTCGAATACTCTGTTGTAGCAGTATCAGACAAAATGAAGGGAGCAATATACAACGAAAATGGATTAGATTTGCAAAAGCTCCTAGATGTAGTAAAATCCACAGGTAAAGTCGATGATTATACAGAGGGAACAAGAGGATGGGATAGTCTGAAAACAATAACAGAAACGAATGCTAATCTCATTGTTGAGGTTTCCTGGACAGATATCAAGACAGGTGAGCCCGCAATATCACATATAAAGGCTGCTATAAAATGTCACAAGCATGTTGTCATGACGAACAAAGGACCCATTGCCTTGGCAGCACGGGAATTATTATCTATGGCTAAAACGAATGGTGTCGAAATAAGATTCGAGGGTACAGTACTAAGTGGAACTCCAGCCCTAAACCTAGGAGTATATAATCTAGCAAGCTCAAAAATTACAAAGGTTGCTGGTATTGTTAATGGGACAACTAATTACATCTTAACAGAGATGGAAAAGGGATTAAGTTACGAAGAAGCTTTAAAACAGGCTCAGGAATTAGGATATGCTGAAGCTGACCCAACAGCTGACGTTGAGGGCTTTGATGCACTTGGAAAGATTGTCATCCTGACCAATGTTGTTATGGGTGGAATGCTCACTAAAGATCAGGTTCCCTGCCAAGGAATTACTAACATCACTTCTCAAGACATACAAGATGCCAAACAAGAAGGAAAACGCTGGAAACTGATTGCAGGGGCAGAATTGAAGGGAGATGGATCTGTTGAAGCCTATGTTAGACCAGAAAAAATTCCACTAAATCATCCTCTTGCTGCGGTTAGCGGTCCGATAAATGCCCTGACCTATACGACTAAATATTTAGGTGATGTGACAATAATCGGTCCAGGGGCAGGTCGTGAAGCTACTGGTTATGCATTACTAACCGATATTTTGGATATTCACCGTAAAGCTGTCCGATAGCGAATCTGTTTATGTTGGGATAATAAATGGGATACATGGGAAAATATTTGGATGTTGACCTCTCTACAGGAAGAATTGCTGAACCTTCTCTTGATATGCGTCTTGCAGAGCAATTCATTGGAGGAAAGGGTCTTGGAGCCAAGATTCTTTATGAGACAGTGAGTTCAGGTGTAGATCCATTAAACCCAGATAATATCCTCCTTTTTATGACTGGGCCTTTATCTGGTACATCTGTTCAAACATCTGGCCGTTGGTGCATAGTCACGAAGTCTCCTCATACAGGAATTTATCTCGATAGCCAAATTGGGGGAAAATTCGGGCATCGCTTGAAGAGAGCTGGTTATGATTTCATCCTGTGTAGAGGTAAAGTAGACTCTCCTAGTTATTTAGAAGTATCTTCAGAAAAAGTCGAAATACATCCTGCAGAAGATCTTTGGGGCAAGGGAACATACGTCACAGAGAGCATTCTGAAAAAAAGATATAAACAGTCTGAGGTTTGTTCAATTGGTCCTGCAGGTGAGAATTTAGTAACATTTGCAAACATAATGACTGATAAAACTCATATGGCGGGTAGAGGAGGAGCAGGAGCTGTTATGGGATCCAAAAATCTCAAAGCTATCGTTGCATACGGATCAAATAAGATTCAAGCAATTGATCCAATTAAGTTCAAAAAACTTACAAGGGTCTTTAGAAAGAAAGTACGTGAGAATCCAGGAGTTAAACGACGTCATGAGATTGGAACGGTTATGTGGGTTAAAATGGCAAATGACGCTGGTTTTTTGCCTACCAGGAACTTCCAATCTGGTGTATTCGAGGGAGCTGAGGCCATATCAGGAGAAAGAATGCGTGATGAGTTCGTTATAGGTCATACTGCCTGTTACGGTTGTGCAATAGCTTGTGGGAAGACAACTCGTTTTAAAGAAGGTAAATATGCTGGCTTGGAAGTTGATGGTCCCGAATATGAGACAATTGCATTACTAGGATCAAACTGTGGCATAGATAACTTAGGAGCCATAGCGAAATATAATGAAATCTGTGATGATCTTGGCATTGACACAATAACTGCGGGTGGTACAATAGCATTTGCCATGGAATGCAGTGAGAAAGGAATACTTGACCAAAAAGACATTGATAACTTAGAATTCGGTAATGCTGATGCTGTGCATGAAATGTTGCATTTAATTGCCGATAGGAAAGGAGTTGGAGAATTATTGGGTCAAGGTTCTTTAATTGCAGCAGAAAAATTGGGGAAAAATAGTAAGAGTTTCGCTGTTCAAGTAAAAAATCTCGAACTTGCCGGTGTAGAACCTCGGGGTTCATTTGGAATGGCGTTAGCATATTCCACGTCTGATCGAGGAGGTTGTCATCAAAGATGTTGGACGCCTGGAGCAGAGCTTTCTGGTTCTCTTCCTCGGTTCAGTTTTAAAGGCGTACCAAAATTTGTTAAAGAGTCTCAAGATGAAAGAGCTGCCTGTTTCTCTTTAGTCTTATGTGATTTCTTACCATTCGACATTTCTGAGATGGTCGAGATGCTTAACACCGCTACAGGTTTTTCTTATACACCTGAGAGTTATCTGATGACTGGTGAACGAATATGGAATCTCACTCGGATGATAAATACTCGTGAAGGAGTGACAACAACAAACGATGTCTTACCTGAGCGATTTTACAGGGAGGAAGCGCCTGAGGGTGATCCGAAAGGGGAAAAAATCAATTTAGAGGACTTTGAGAAAACAAAAGCGGAATATTATAGGTTAAGAGGATGGAATAAAGAAGGTATCCCAACAAAAGACAAACTCAGAGCTCTTGGGCTTTGATTCCCATTCTTCATTCGTGGAATTTATTATCTAAAAATCTGTTATATGATCTAAATGTGTTAATAACTAATGGTGTTTTAACATGGATGATGATTACGATAGTGTATTCGATGAAGTTATCGATCGTTCAAATACTGGGTCTATTAAGTGGGATCCTTTCTACTTAAAGAGATTATTTGGAAAGGAAGATTTGTTACCCCTATGGGTTGCAGATATGGATTTTCGTGCTCCCCAACCAGTTATTGATGCACTTGTTGACCGAGCTAAGCATGGAATCTATGGTTATACAGGTTCTGACTATATAAAATACACAAATTCTGTTATAAATTGGTTTAAACGGCGTCACAATTGGATTATTAATAGAGACTGGCTGGTTTTCTCTCCAGGTATTGTTCAAGCATGTACTTACGCAATCCAGAGATTTAGTCAACCTGGAGATATGGTGATCATCCAGGAGCCTGTTTACTATCCTTTTGCTTCAATTATCAAAAACAATGGCCGAACTGTTGTTTCGAATCAGCTCGAACTCAATAATGGTTATTATCAAATGAACTACGAAGATCTTGCAGAGAAAGCCAAGGATTCACGTACGAAGATCCTTATTCTCTGTAGTCCTCACAATCCTGTTGGTAGAGTGTGGACAGAGGATGAACTGATTAAATTGGGAAATATATGTTTAGAAAATGATATTCTAATCATTTCAGATGAAATCCACTGTGATTTGGTTTTCACAAAGCACAAACACACCGTTTTTTCCTCAATTTCCGAAGAATTTGCGCAACGTTCCTTCACATGTACCGCAGGAAGCAAAACGTTCAATCTTGCAGGTTTACAACATTCAAATGTAATAATTCAGAATAGAACCCTTAGAGAGACTTTCAAGGTGCAAATGGAAAACAATGCTTTGACGATTCCAAATTCCTTTGGAGCTTTAGCATTACAAGTAGCCTATGATAAGGGGGAAGTATGGCTGGATTCTCTTATCAAAATTCTTGAGCGCAATCTGAGGTTCCTGAAAGACTTCATTCGCAAAGAACTGCCTGAAATCACGGTTATTGAACCTGAAGGTACATACCTTGTCTGGTTAGATTTCCGAAAATTCGGTATTCCGCATAAAGAATTAGAGAAAAAGATGGTAGACGAGGCGAAATTAGCATTGGACTCTGGATATAAATTTGGTGCGGGTGGGGAAGGATATGAAAGAATAAACCTGGCCTGTCCACTTTCAATATTGAATGAATCGCTCGAACGAATTGTAAAGGTATTCAGTTAATAATATTTACGTGAAAAAGGATTTGACAGTTTAAGTCTTAATTTTCCAGATTGTACCTTCAGGTTTATCTTCAAGTTGAATTCCAATGTCCAGCAGCTTTGCTCTAAGTTGATCTGAAAGGTCATATTGCTTAGCCTCACGTAAATCATCTCTCAAATTGACTAGAAGGTCAACCAAAGAAGAAATGGAAACCATTCCTTGTTGAGTATCAC
>JAEOTY010000490.1 GCA_016839625.1 Candidatus Hodarchaeota archaeon | reverse complement strand
GAGCTAGTTGATGACCTCCTGTGAATAAAATTAAAGATATTTTTATCAATTTTAATAACCTTGAGTCTTCTACAATTTGTGGATTCTTAAGGATTCGATAACATTAAAAAGGAAAAATGACATTATAAAATTGGATTTACTTAAGTCAACTTTATTTCTAAAAAAGAGATACATCACTTCATTTTAATGTCTCTGTGATCGTTATAACAACCTATGTACGGAAATGGGAAGCACCCCCTTATGGCTGATGTTGTATTCTCTGCTTTTGATGAAAGAATGGGTCCCATGGCGATTTTCACAACATTAAAAGACCCCGTCCTTACTAAAAAGATCGCGGTGAAATCTATCGTCTCTACATTGACCAGTGTTCGGACATCTTCCTCCGAAAAAATAGAAGGTGAAGCAATTATCCCGTTTCCCAATGAAAACAAAATTGCATTTATCTTTTATACTTCACTAGATCAAAAGACCGAGGGAGGAGAGTATCGAGTTATTTCATTAAGTGTTATAGTAAATAATGAGAAGAAAACAGGTTTATATTCTAAAGCAACAGATCTTTCACAAAGAGCAATTATGATTAAGGATGCATTAAACGCCAATTACATATTTGGACAAAAACTTTCAGTGGAGCTTGTTGAAAAGCTCCAAGCTTGGGGAAAAATACCTGAAACAGAAGAAATGGCAATCATCGCCGAGAGAGAAATCAAATTTGGACTTAATAGTTTATTTGAATTGTTTCCTGTGAAGAAAAGTATACGTAGCTATTCAGATCCCCTAGTTCCTCTTTTTTTTGGTATTATGACAAAAATCCCCGTTGTTCTTGTCGGACCAAGCATTGAATTCTTATTAGAAGTTACAGACTTGTTAAGAAATTTTATACCTAATGAGGAACTGGATGTGAGACTCTCAATTATTATTGAGAAATCACAAGCTGTTGCTTCCAAAATTCCTCGTGCAGATATAATTCTTCTAGATGAGAGACAGGATAAAAGGAAAAATTTCTATCGCGATCCAGTGATCGTTGTTGGAGTGGGGAAAGAGTCGAAATACATCAATTACAGCACTCCTGTATCAGGAGAGAAAATTGTTGAAAGAATCCTGAAGAAAGCTCGTGAATTGAAGGATGAAATGGTCAGTAACCATTATTTGGAAGGAGAATTTCTTTCATTTTTTACTAAAATGGCTAATCTAAAGGATTATTGTCTTATTGGAAGACAAGAAAAAATTAAAGATGTTGCAAAGAATTTTAACGTGAATGAGGATTATATTCTTACTCTCGCTGAAGCTCTTCGAGTTCGGAAGGTCACTTCCGCTGTGGCAATAAATAAGATGTTTCAAAACGGAACAGATTTCAAAGAAATAGATATTAGAAGTCAAAAAAATATTGGTTTTATTCGGTAAGAGGAATCGAAAAGAGAAAACTAGCGAAGAGAATCTTAATGGCACAACACGAAAAAGAGATCAATGAAAGAATTTCTCTACTAGAAGGAGAGAAAAAAGTTCTCAAAGCTATCGAAGCTTATTATGAACAGAATCTTTCTTATAGTGAATTAGAAGAGATTTCTGGTGTTTCAATTCGTGAATTTAAAAGATTCCAAGAAGACCATGATTATCCTTATCGTGTCGGAATTTATAATAGAAAATCTATTTTTGATAGAATAAATTCTCGGGTTCAAGAAATAGAGAAATTAATTCTTGATCTACGAGAGTCAGTCCTTGGATCTTTGGATCAAATACTGTTTATCCCTTCATGGCGAAAGTTGATCGGTTCCGACCATTTCAATGGGTTCTATTTAAACCAACCTGTCCAGAAAATCTTTCAAGATAGTATAATTCTGCTACCAGATATCGCTTTATCAGGGTTTGAAGAAACAACTGGTGAACCTTTTTTTCTGATAACAGGACCAGGTATTTATTGGGTAAAATTCGAATTGGGTGCAGGATCCATAGTAACTGATTATCGTGAAATAACTGGTATTGTATTACCACTTGATACATATGAAAAAGCACTAGACATTTCTGGCTCTGTTCTCGACAGTGAAAAAATCAAAATGACTGAATACTTGACATCTATTCCATTCTCCTTAATATTAGCTAAACGTACTACTCAAATGTATTTGCGAGGAGTTTTAGCTAGAAACGTGTTTTTACCTAATAAAGAATGTTTTGATCAATTTCTTACCTGTTGTGAGAATCCCAATGCGTTTCCCCCAGATGAGGGTCATAAGATTCTTTCAGGAGGATTATCAACTCAAATACAGCTTTATACGAATGAATTGTTAACTGAAATGAACCTTGAAGGCTATTCCAAATTGATCGCAGGAATTAAAAATACACAACCTAAATTAAACAAGATTCTTGGAGATTTACAGCTTGACTCAACAAGAGAAGGTTTTTTCAAAAAAATCCATCAAATGAAACAGGAATACATTGAAATAGGTAGGAAATATTTGTTAGATTGGGTTCCTGGTTTTGTAAGTTGAGGTTACATATCTTCTTAAGTAAAAAGATCGATTAACACCTTTTGAATAATCTTTATTTCTTCAGAACTGACACCAGGATGGATTGGAAGGTCAAAATGAGAAGAAGCAATCTTCTCTGTTTCAGGAAGACGGACTTGTGAATAATCAGGATAATCGAGAAATTTTGTCCATCTCCAGTTTTTAATATTCAAATAAGTTGGTTGCTGGTGACAAGGAACCGAGTATATCCGTCTTGATGCGATACCTTTGTTCTTTAGTTCCTTTATTACTGCATCAACTGATAAATCAGGACTTTGAACTACTGGAGCGCAAATATAATGGCAATGAGTGACTCTTTTCGGAATTGTTTGAACGTACAATGTATCCAAATCTCTTATTGTACTTCTTAGTGCTTCAGCATTCTTACGCCGCTTCTCTAACATTGTTGGGAGTTTTCGAAGTTGAATCAACCCAATAGCTGCTAATGGATCTGCTAATCGATAGTTGTAACCGACGAAATGGTGATGATAGCCCCCACTTGGTCCTCGTCCATGGTTTTTTAGGCTTCTTATACGGTTTGCGAGATCTTCATTATCTGTTACCACCATTCCACCTTCACCAGAAATCATATTTTTTGTAGCGTAGAAGGAAAAACAACCTATTTCTCCAAATGTTCCAACATGTTTTCCGTTGATACGACCTCCATGGGCCTGACAAGCATCCTCAATTACTTTAAGCTCATTCTCTTCAGCTATGTCTGAAATAGCTTTCATATCAGCTGGTAATCCAAAGATATGAATTGGAACTATACATTTAGTCTTAGGAGATATAAGAGATAGAATTTTTTCTGGGTCAATGTTAAAGGTTTGGGGATCGATATCTGCAAAAATTGGAATTCCTCCACTAAAACATATAGAGTTTGCAGAGGCAATAAATGTAAATGCAGAAGTAATTACTTCTGCGCCAGGGGGAATGTTTAATCCTTCCATCGCTAAGTGTAATGCTGCGGTTCCATTGACAGTACAGATAGCATGTTTGGCTCCAACAAAATCAGCGAACTCCTTTTCGAGAGTTCTAGCGTTTTCACCTTCAACAAAACTTTTAGATTGTATGGTTTGTGTAACAAGAGAAACTTCTTCTTCCGAGATTTGGGGTTGAGCAATGTATTTCATGAGGGTTATTCTCCCGTTTTTAATCAGTTTTATTCAGACATTGTAAGACTCTCTAATGACTTTTTAATGTCTTTGAGGTAAGGATTCATGACCATCATTAAGAAGTATAAATGAGTACATGGTTTCTTACGGAAATAGCTGGGATGAATGGTGTTTGGGGAAAAACGAATAGTACATAATTATCAAAGAATCTTGTCAATGTTATCACAATATACGAGGGGCGAACAAAATCCTCAATTGGTAATGGTAACAAAAAACCAACCAATCGAACTCGTTTTGCAGTTGATAAAACACTTGAATTATCCAATCATTGGAGAAAACCGAGTTCAAGAGGCTCTTAACAAGATTGAAGCATGTGGTGAAACCGAAGCTCAATGGCACTTCATAGGACATCTACAACGAAATAAAGTTAAGAAAATTCTTGGAAAGATTTCATTGATCCATTCTCTCGATAGGTTTGCAATAGCAAAGGAGATTGAAAAACAGGCTTCAAGGAGGAATATAACTGTTGAATGTCTCCTCCAAATAGATATTTGCCAAGATGGCTCCAAATTTGGAATTTATCCTAGTGAGGATGCAATTAAAGAGTTTTTAGACAAAATTAATCCTTTTTCACATTTAAAAATAAAGGGTCTTATGACCATTGCTCCCTACATTCCCCCTGAAGAAACTCGTATTTATTTCAAGCAACTGCGTTCTCTTTATGAAAAAATAAGGAAAGAGGAAGCTTTGTTTTCAAATGTTGAGATGAAAACATTATCAATGGGTATGAGTAATGATTATATTATTGCCTTAGAAGAAGGTTCCACAATGATACGTTTAGGAACTGCAATATTTGGTGAATCTGATTAAAATTCTTATAATAAATTAGTTTAATTCAATAATAGAGTAACTAGGAGTGTTAGTCTAAATGTCAAATCCTGAAAATGAATATACATTGTCTAAAACCGAGACCAAACTGTTTTCAAATTTAGTAATGTTTGGTGGCCAAACAAAACAGGAAATATTACTTGCAACTGATTTGCAAATTGAAAAAGCAGAACAAGCTCTTTTAACATTAGTCAATAAGGGATTAGTAAAATTGGATGAAGAATCAGGAGTGTTTTCCTTAGTACTTCCACTTGAGAAGATTATAGACATTTTAAATGCTAGTTCCACTGGAATCGAAGCCAATAAGAAGGAGCAAGAAGAGACTTTTCTTCAATATCAGAATGTAATAGGAGAAAATTTGGAAAAGTTTCATGAATCTCTCGAAAAGCAATTTGGGGAATTTAAAACTTCCAGTAATGTATTACAAGCATCTTTAAAAGAAGATCTCGAGGTTACAGAACAGCAGCGAGTGAAACGATCAGAAGAGCTCTCAGAAACATTGTTATCATCTTTCTCTAACACTTTATCTGAATTACAAACAGAATTACAAACTTCCTTATCTTCTGAATCCACTCTTATCGAAAAAGAATGGATGAAGGCTCTTGATAGTTTAAAAACGATCCCTGAAACAGGAACACGAACTCTTAAGGGATCAATTGCTGAATATAAAAAGGAATTATCAAATATCATCAAATTGGCTTCAAAACAAATAACTTCCAACCAATCTCAATTATCAAATGTAGTTACAGCAATAGAGGTAGAGTCTACAGCTCAAATTCAAGAATTCTTTACTAATTCGGACTCTATTGTTGGAGAGGTTAAAACTAATCTTAGTACTGGGCTCCAGGAATCTTGGGAGCAAGAAAAAGAATTCATAAACGAAATTCGTCGTCGTGTACAAGTAACATTAGAGGAAGACATTGTTAAAACTCTGGAAACCGTAGTTACGAACCTAGCTAAGGAAATAGATAAAAATATTAATGAAGTAGTAAAAGCGATTAAACTAAAAACTGACAAAGTTATTTCTGAAAGTTCTAACCAACTTAAATCAGAGTTCAAAGAGTTTGTTGAAAATGCTTCAGAATTAATCCAAGAACAAAGAACTTCTTTAGATGTTTTGAATACGGAACTAAAGGAAGTGTCTTCTGAACAGAAACTCGCTTTAATTTCAAGTACGTTCATGCAACAATTACAAACACACTTATCTACAGATTTAAATGAACTGGAGAAGAATTATCGTCGAGTTCAGAAATCTGCTACTGATGTTATGGAAACCATTAGGCGGACTGCTAAAAAGAAGCTAAGTCAGCAGAACCAAGAGTTCAAGGAACTAATTGATTCTTTTCAAGCTGTAATCGAGGACTCAATAGCACGAAAAGATACGGATGTTGTTCATCTTGAACGACTATCTCAGAAAGTTTCGCAATTACTTGCAAGCTTGCTTATATCTATACCAATGAGATCGAATCATTTTAAGACTTCATTAAAGAGCTTCATTGACAGTACCGTTGTTGAGCTTCAGGAATCAATAAATGAATCATCCTTAAATCCGCTAAATGACATTTACGACACTTTAAAAAGTTCTCAAAAGAGAATTGATTCGGTATTAAGAGAAACCTTAGATGAAAGCCAGAATGAAATTCAGAAAGTCATTACATCCACTGAACAACTAAACACTACAACCTCTAATCTGCAAGAGAATTACATGGAAAAGGTCCAAAATAGATTTGAACAAAGAGCAAAAGTTATGAGCACTGAGCTTGAAGCAATCGCTCGGAACTTCCAGCAGGTAATAAAAACAATGGAGGAAGGATTTGGGGATATCAATGACACATTATCATCAGAAAATCTAGTTACAAATATTGAAAGTTCGCTCAATAAAACAGTTGCTCAACTAGAAAATGATGTTGACACAGTCTTCACCCAAAATAAATCAAACTCCCGTGAATTTATTACGCAACTAGATTTTACTTTGCAAAGTCATTTAGATCGAACCCTAGAAGTCATTAAAGAGGGTTTTAGTCAAATAAAATCCGAATTCACGATAGAATTAGAGAAACAATTTAATACAATAAATGAAATGAATGACAGTCAGCAAAATAACCTGATTTCAAAAATTAATATTTTTTCAGATCAAAATACAGGGCAATTTAGTGACTTCAAAACTCAGCTTGCAGAATCGTACAAGGAAAACCAGGAAGTTGTCGCAGATTTTGCCACCGAGAGTCGTCGCTCAACAGATGAAGTTGTTAATTTACACAAATCTAACATAGTAAAGTATCAAGAAAAAGGACCGAATGATGTTCTGTCCTTTATCAACCAGATTGACTCAGAAGTTTCTAATCATAATAAAAATCTAAAGGATACAATGGATGAGCTAGCAACGTATTATAGTGGCTTCTCTGATTCCACTGTTAGTGAGATCACTAATTTAATGCGACAGGTTCAAGAAAGTGGAGATAAGCTTTCCACAATTGTAAGTGACTCATTACAAATAGTTAATAGTAATCTTACAAAAACCACCGAGAATATTGACTTATACTATTCTGATTCGCTAAATGACCTAGAGAACCAAATTGGTGTTACTACGGGTTTTATTACATCTGAAGTTGAAAACTCTACCAAAATGGTTCAAGGTGAGATTCAAATTCTTACAACTGAACTAAAAGAAACTGTGGATGGGTTAAATACTGAACTTAAAGATTTTCTTACACAGCAAGATCAAGAATTCAAAGCTAAAATCCCAGAACTGTCCCAAGAATTTTCTCAGGTCTTTGATGATTTGATTCAGCAACGTTCTGACTCGAATCATGAATTGGAAGAAAAAACAAATGAAAGTCTTACAAAACTCATAACAGGTTGGAATAAACAGCTAGAAAAATCAAAAACCACCCTGCAAGACGTAACAAATGCAGTTGACAAAGCAATTGAGGCGAATCTCGAGAATCTGGAAGTAATTGTGAAAAAAAATGTTGAGCAAGCCGCACAATCTTTCACTGCAATCTTTGGTTTTGAAACTTCCAAAGAAGACATTTTTGGATTATTTGAAATTCAAACAAAGATTAAACAAGCAAACAAACGTTTAAAAACAGCAATTTCTGAGAGTTTAAAGTCACATAAAGAGCAATTTGATCAACAAATGATCCCTGAATTAGTTACGTCTCACGAGGCAGTCCACACACAGGTAGAAGAAGATCTTTCAAACTACTTTGATGATTTTAAAGATTTGATCTCTAGTTCACAAACATCATTATTAAATCAATTGCATCAATATCTGAAGGAAGAACATCAAAATCTTGATTTTTCTGCGATGAAGAAAGAATTAAACGAAACTTTAGACAAATTTTCACAGTCAACCTCTCAAGATATCGAATCGATTTCTAATGATTTAACTGACAGTGTTCAAATGACCATTAATGAGGTTGATAAATCACGAGAAGGTATTGAGACATTATTTTCCAAATTGTCTTCGTTACTGACTGACAAGAATACAGTCCTTTTAGAAGAGCTCACAAAGTTCAATCAGGAAACTCTTCAAACGGTTGAAAAAGTTGGTTTGGATTCAAGAAAAAGCCTTATTGCTAGTCTTGACTCATATAATAATGATCTTGACAAAACCTCACTCGCTCTTACAGGGAACGCAACCCAAATTACAAAGACTGTAACTGAAGACTTCGATAAACAAATTTCAAATGTTCAAAACAGAACTAGTGAGCTTTTCGATGGATTATTAGATGCAAACAGTCAATATATAGAGACCTTACAAACTTTAGCCACTGAAACTTCCCGTGTAAAACCGATTAATAATATTCGCTTAATCAAATTATCATCTGATTCCGCAAAAAATGAATTCATAAATGCTATGATTAATGCAGCAAGTAAGCAGGTTACTATAGTTACACCAAACCCTACCCTCTTAAATGTGGCCGATCTTAAAGCTATTCCTACAGAAAAGCGCATCTATATTATTACGGACTTTGATTTCTCTAAAAAAGGGAAAAAATGGGTTACTGAGATTGGAAAGCCAGTTAATATCAATTTCCATAGATCTAAAATCAAGAAACTCTCTGGACTTCTGGCAATTCAAGACGAGGAATCTGTACTAATCCTCCCAGATACGATTGGTTTAACCTCTACGGATGAGAAGCTCACTTCTTATCTCTCAGGTTTAGCAAGCTTTCTTAAGGGGGCATCACTACGACTAACAGCTAAACGGGAAAAGAGTTCATAGTTGTTAAGATCTTAGATAGTTATTATTCCAAGTAACCCAGCTTTCTTTAGAGTTTTCTTTTTTACCATTCCTTTCGAATTTAACCCTTTTTTCGAATAGTATTCCGAAATTAGCTCCTCCTGCTTTGTAAAAAAGTCTGGTCTCTTCTTTATAAACTTTGCATAGCTGTCTTCATCACGGCCCATCCCCATACGAGTATTGAAAATCCGTTCTAATAGTGTTATGCGATTTCCTATCGCTAATAGTTTCTGAAATGTTAATTCCGAATCAAATATATTTTTTAGAAGGGGTAGTATTGTGTTCATTTTTAATCCTATCCTTCCTATTAAAGGATTAGGCATAAGTTGGAAGAAGTTATTGCGCAGGTTTGGTGAAAACCTATCGAATACGTCTCGTGTTTGCAATAAAATTGGTAAATATCGAGAGCATAATACAAGAGAATCTAGAACTGCAACCAATCTTTCAAAGAGTATGATTGTTCTGACCTTTCCCCGTTTAGAACGTGGATTGAGCTTGAAGGGGAAACCTAGAATTTCTGGAAAGACCATATAGTTTGACCGATAATTACAAGCCCCATAAGACGAAATACTCGTTGCTAAACTAAGACCTAAGATATTTGGATAATAAAACATTCCTCCCATCTGATTTTTTATCATAGGAGATTTTTCATTCATTTGATGATATAAGTAAGCCTCCCCACGAGATAGTTGGTCACCTAATCCCTCCTCTCTCTGAATAATCTTTTCAATCAACGAATAAATTTCCGGGTTACCCCATTGAAATCCTAGCTCAATATCTAACAACTTTCGACGATCCTCTTGAATGTTAAATAAAGAAGCAAGAGCGGTTCCTGTTGAGAGAGGATCTAAGCCTTCTCTATCACAAGACTCAATGGCTTCTTGGATCTTTACATTATCAACAATTTTTAAATTTGGACCCAATGCTGAAAAATTTTGGTAGGAATTACGCTGGCACTGCATTGGACACTGCCAACATTGATATAGTCCCCCATATCCCTTAAAGGAAGATATTTTTTCAGGGGCCAGTTGCAATAGACGAGAACAATTCTTTGCTGGGAGAATATTATTTTCAATGATGGAGAATATTGTAGAAAATGATCCTCGATTATTAAGCATTTTATACCATGGACTTAGCTTGAGCAATTGATTAAATTGGTCAGTAAATTCAGATGACAATCCCTCTAATTCACTTATTTGAGGGGATTCAGTGATTACAATTGCTTTGATGTTCTTTGAGGCCATTACTGTTCCTAAACCTCCTCGCTGAAAAAAGTGTACTAAGTCAACTACTAATCCAGCATAAGTCACTTGATTAATAGCTGAAAGACCCAATGTTGCTATACAAGCATTCTTTCCATGTTTCTTACGTAATTGATCATCAACTTCCGACACAGATTTTTTCCAAATTTCTTCTGCGTCCTCCAGAGTTACATCGGCAAATTCATCTATTAAAATATATTTAGGACTTTTAGCACAACCTGATATTTGCAAAAAGTCGAATCCAGTTTGTTTCAAACTAGCTCCAAATCGGCCAGTAGCGACCGAAGTACATAATGTGTTTGTATGAGGAGACTTGAAAGTTGCAACAGCCATACCTGCTGACGGGAATAATGTTCCAGTTAGAATTCCTGTTCCAAAAATCACCGCATTATCAGGTCCTCGGGGACTAGCATCGGTTGGAATTGAGTCGTACCCAAGATAAACGGTTATTCCGCGTCCGCCAAGAAAATTTTCAACAACTCTGGGTTCAATTGCTTGTTTTGGAAGTACTTTTTCTTCAGTAAGATCGATCTTTTGTAATTGAGGTTTCCACATTTTTGGTAACATTTGATCTACACCTAGCAATCATTTGATGTATAATTAAATCAGTGAGAAATATTTCGAAGTAAATCGTCTTTTTGGGCATAGAATATTCCTAATATTTGATCCAATAACTTCATCATTATAAAGAAATAACTCTAGTAACCTTGTAACAACAATGGAATCACAATGGTTTTTTGGATGGTTTCTAAAATCCCATAAAGAGAGATACCATTTTTCTTTCTGAAATTGATCTTTATCAATAAGACAGGCTTGTTTTTCTTGTTTAGATTTGGTTTTATATTCAAATTTTCCTTTTTGGAAGAGTAATACTTCATAGTAGCAATGATGAAAAATGACCTTTGATTTGAAATTAGTTATAACTTCCCATTGTCCCTCTGGCTGATATTGAACTGTTATCTTATC
Organism: Candidatus Hodarchaeota archaeon; assembly: GCA_016839625.1. Lineage (GTDB taxonomy): Archaea > Asgardarchaeota > Heimdallarchaeia > Hodarchaeales > Hodarchaeaceae > Hodarchaeum. The sequence goes on along the minus strand of JAEOTY010000490.1, from coordinate 3,443 downwards.
ACGGAATCGTAATCCATGTTGCATTATATAATCAGCTAGCTGATTAAGAGATACATTGTTCTTTGAATCATCCAGTGAGTCAAAAAGTACTACCAGTATTCTACCAGGATATAATTCGTTAAGTAATTTAGAAAATTCAGTTTTGAAAACAATCTTGAGGATATTTCTACAATCCATTAACAATAATTGGTATCTATAATTAGTTTTAGTTAAATGTTCAATATTTAGAGCCTGTGAAAGAAATGTTCGTGATTTACTTTGGTAATTCTTATCTTTTTTATCCTTTGTTTCATCCGTCTGGAGATCCTGAATTATTAGCTGATCTGAATCAAAGTAATTCTTCAAGTTTTCAGGGGTGAAGCCAGATTTTTTCCGGATCACAGGAACTAATTCTTCTAATATTTCCACCCCTATTGAGTGTCGGCCATGCTCCCTAGCAACTTTCATTGTCGTTCCTGATCCAAGAAACGGATCACAAATCCATGTTTCTTTTTCGGAAAACGCTTTAATGAGTTTTAAAGGGAGATCATCGGGAAAGGCTGCAATATTTGTTTCAAGGCGTCCTTTTAAAGGAAGGACATTAGTAATTTCCCAAATATCCTCAAAAAAAAGTTTTTTATTTCCTTCAATCCTATTTTCCGAGGGTTTTTGGAATAAGAGAATTACTTCTAATAGATTGTCAGGATAATAGTACATTGGATACGGATTTTGTAATAAGACTCCACTTCGTCTACTAATGCGAATATATCCTTCTGGTTTTTTCCAAATAATTTTCCCTTTCAGCTGATAGCCTATACTTGAGAATATTTTTATTGTATCAGAGATGATTGGATATTTAATGCCAGCTATAAGCATATCATCAATATTAATAGCAGCTATCCCCCCAGGTTTCAAAGTTCTAAAATATAATTCTGCAAAATTCGATATCATTTCTAAAAAGCTCGCATAATTTGGAAAAAGTTCATCATAGTCGAATGGAGCGTTAAAATAAGGTGGTGATGTCACTAAAAGATCAATAGCTGGTAAATCGAGGATTGATTCAGCTTTTGTGCAGTCTCCAATTAAAAGGTGGTGCTTAGTGGGCGCAGGCATGATTTATGACCCTTGTTATTGTCATGCTATTTGATATTTGTGCCGTGATTACACAATATATAGGGAAAAATTATGTCAAACTATTATTGTATATTTAAAGCTGGTTTTCGTCAAATAATCCTTATAATTGTTAAAGCAAGCTTTTGATTATTGAATCATTTCAAAATGTCATTTATCGTTGGATATTGTAAGAAATTCAAGCTCATTTCGATAATCAAAGGGAATTCTCCAATTTTTTGAACAATGGGGTATAGCGGTTGCTTTGCAATTACTTTTACTATTGCTTTTATTAAAAATAATAATATATGCACAGATTGAATTCAATCCATTGATCAAAGCTAATTTCTGATTGTTTGGTTGCAAATCTTCATCATTAGGATGAAACAGACGAATTGCACCAAAAAATCCCAATAATCATGAGAATTATTGAAAAACTGTTCTCAAGTATTATCTTCATACTAGTGGTATGAATGACGACTTTTTATGTAACGAGTGCTAGACATCTTTTAGTTAATCATCTTAGGAGTGAACAATATATGGAGACGCCTGGATCTAGTAAACATCGAATAGAGACACAGTTGACTGAAGTTTAAATTAAGTGGTAGTTCTATTTAACGACTTTTTATGTCTTCAAACAAATATTGTACTTCAAGAATGTTAAACAATACACTATTCTACGAACTGAGTTCGTCCATTGTCTTCACTAAGACTTTACCATTGATAAGAAGCGAAAATTAATCTTGAAGTTTTTCAATTATATTGGGAATTTCAGTCAGTTTTTGTATATTGATTATGTTTGACTTGTCATGAATATGATTACTACGGTTTATTAACACTCCATGCATACCTGCATTTAAAGCGCCAAGAGCATCAATCTCCAACTGATCACCAACATATAAAATCTCATCAAGAGAAAGATCTAATTCTTTAGCACTCTTTTTAAAGACCTCAGGGTGAGGTTTTCGTAGACCCACCTCCCCAGATATAATTATGGAATTGAAAAAGGAAAGTATTCCTGTAAATGCCAATTTTCTTCTTTGCTGTTCACCTTCACCATCAGAGATAACTCCTAGAGGAAAATTCTTTAATATAGTAAGGCAGGGCAAGGCATCTTCATATAATGTCCAATTCTGTTCATATTTCACGAGGTATCTTTTGAAAATTTCCAGTGCTTTCTCAGATGTTAAATTGAAATCCCACATCCCAAAAACACTTTGGAGTCTCAAGATACGTTGTTGTTCGAATGTGAGTCGACCATCTAAATAGTCATTTATATATTGATCAGATTTGATTTTCCATGTTAAAGAAAATTCCTCAAAATTTGAATGAGGGATTTTGTTCTTAGTGAGCGAATAAAGATTGACAAGTGATTTTCCCACTGCCTGTTCATGATTTAGGAGGGTACCATCGATGTCAAACACAATTCCTTTAATCATACTCACTTCATCTACTCTTTAAGGATTGGTGTTAAGCATTTTTACAGAGAAATTTCCCATCTAGGATTACTAGTTACAATTTTTAACTTCAATCTTTGAATTTCAAACAATCGTGTTATGATTTAGGTTAAAAATTGTGGATCAGTTGTGGATTTGTTATTTTATTCTTAAAGCTCGATTGATGAGTAACTTCAATCCGCTCGTCTTTTTAAATCTAACGCATTTTTTGCTTACATTTTCATCGCCTGCCTTTTGAAATAACATTCTCCCCGATCAGGTAGTAATCTGGCCACGGTTCCGTATCAGAATAGCGTAAGTTCTCTAGTAACTAGCTCAAGTGGTCTTGCCAGTGAGGGAATCCTAACAACAGCAAATAAAATACTAGGATGATCTGTAATAAGGCCACTAAGAGACAATGGGTCACGAAACTCATCCAAGTTGTCCCCAAAGGGTGTTTAATTGTGGTGTGTTGTTTCACCCATTGAAAGAGCGTTTCAATCTCCCAGCGTTCCATCTGAAGCTGGAGCACTGTCAGGCGAGTTAATGTCAAATTCCCGACTGTGCAGAGAATGTATTGCATCTCTTTGGTGAAAAAATAGATGAACGACTAAAAAATGCACTAAATGTGGCTAAAGAGTGGAAACAAGGAAATGCTTCAGTTGGTGACGCAAGGAAAGCTTCATTAGATGCAATTGCGGTAGCAAACGAATCTTCAAACCCGACTGCAATTGCAGTGGCTCAATCTGTTGGACACGCTGTTGCAACTGCTCATATGGCTGACCATTCATTAGGTGCAGCGTTGTATGCTCTGAAAGCCGTGAAAAATGCAAGTAAATCAATAGATGTAGAAAGAAAATGGCAAGATGAACAATTGCCATCAGAAATTAAGGAGCTAGTCCTAACTGCAAGGAAAAG
>JAEOTY010000071.1 GCA_016839625.1 Candidatus Hodarchaeota archaeon | reverse complement strand
TCCAAAGAAAGTCTCAGCTGACTTTCCATCTCTAGTTTCAGGATCAGAGGTTTTTGGATTTATCGAGATTAGTTTTAGTGATATCAAAAAAACCCTGTACAAGTTCCAAAATAATCCAATTACTTTTATTTTTACAGCTAAAGAAGAGAAAGGTGGAGAAAAAAAGACTAAGATAAATACTAATATTGATTTAGTGAGTCTTGAAAAGAAACGGGAAAGTAGGATTCCTTGTTCATTTGATTTGGGGGAACTATATGGAGAGATAACTGTAAGTGTAAAAGCCATTACGGCCACAAACGAAAGTTTATTACCTCGTAAATTTTCGTTTAAAATTACTCGGAAAGATGAAATTGCTGTAAAAGCGAAGGAATTCTATATCACACGAAATTATGGGCCAGTTGAATGCATCTACCACGCGTTAAATGAATCAACTGATTCTGAAAAGGGTGAATTGGAACTTTTTCTCGTAACGCAGTCTTCAACGGAACCTATTCTGATTTATAATGATAAATTTAATTTAAAACCTAAAGAAAACTTAGAATTAGCTCATAGTATCGATCTTATAGTCAATTATCAACATTCTCCCTTTTACATTGTTTCACAGATTACAGTTGGACGGTTTACGAAAAATCGAGCATTCAAAGTTATCCGGGTTCCATTCATCCAAGACACAATATTTGTTGATTGGAACTTCACAGTAGACCCCTCAAAGAGAACTAATCTCTTAGAAGGTGTTGAACCTAAGAAACAGTACGAAATAAACTTTGTTTTCCAATTTACCCAGGCCATGCCACCTGTAACGATAACAATTTATGTCAATACTCTTCCTGGAGGTCAAACGAAAAAATTAGTGACTCAACGCATCAAAAGAGACATTGATGCTGGAGACGAATTTATTATTCCGGATGTAAAATTTAAAACACCCAATAATTGTGGGTATCTGTTTTTTGATGTGGAAATCCTTACTGAAAAGGGAATGATCCCGCTGGATCTAGTATCCGAACCACTTGCAGTTCCAACAAAAGGTGCAGTTACTTCTACTTTTGAAGAACAACATGGACTGACTCTGTAAACAAAGAAGAGCGTCAAGATTGAGAAAGAAATAAGCTTTTTAGAATATAAAACTAGAATATTCACCGAAAAATAAAGAAACAAGAGATTATTTTTAGCTAGATAAATCAAAATGCTTAAGAAACTAGTACTTTCGATATTAAAAATAACTTCAAAAAGATTAAGAATATTAATTTGAGAGAATGTTTTTCAGGAATTATAAGAACTAGAGTAAAAATAGCGAGAACGAGGGCTTATTATGGTTAAATTGAATGTGGTAAACGTTGGTAATATTGAGGGAAGATGCTACTTGCACCCCGCAGACATTAGTTCCATTGGTGTTGAAGAATTTGATTTTGTCAAGATAAAGAATGAGTTTTTGGACTGGGGTGCCGTCCAAATATTAGCATCAGACGAAGTCGCAAGGAACAGTATTGCGGTTGATGATTCCGTGTTAAATTCTGCAAACATTTCTGACGGCGATCAAGTTGAGGTGGAACCAGCCAAAATTGCTGCTGGTATTAAATCAATCAAACTAGGTATAGAACCATTAGCTGGTCAAGAAGTAGAAGAAGCAATTTTGTGGATAGCAACTGAATTTGAAGAACTATCTAATGTACTACGAAACCGTCCTGTATTTAGTGGATTACAGATAGCTTGGGAAGATTGTCCAATTGGGAGTATAACTGTTCGTTTTATGGGATCTGAACCACCAATACAAGAAGGAGAAATTGGTATCGTTGATCCAACTGGAAGAGAAGTCGAAATAAACATTATCCCGTTCACTGAAATGAGTTTCAATGCTGTATTGGTTCTTGATGTCTCAGGGAGTATGCAAAAGAAAGATATGAAAGTTCAAAATATCAGTGGAGCATTAGAAGGTCTTAAGAAAGGGTTAGAAGAATCCAAAGAGTTAAATACTTTTATTGACAAGTTTGTTGATGGAAAGAAGGTATCTCGGGTAGATGCTGCAGCGATGGCAATTATGCTCTTTATGAGCCTAAAAATAGCCAAGGGATGGGGAGAACAGGTTCAGCTTATTACTTTCTCTGGTGACGTGGAGAAATATACTTTAGGTGATGCTCAGGTCATTTCATGTGTTGGAGAAACAAAGAAAGCCGGAATCGAGAGTATTATTGGCCATGTTGTGAGGAAAACGGAAGAAAGCTCTGGTCTTACTTTCCTTAGTGGTGCCGTCGATGAAGCATACAATAGTATCGAGTTTTTCGATGATAATCCTACCATTAATAAAAGAAATCCAACAATGATAATTGTACTAACAGACGGTAACCCAAATAAAGGCAACGGCTTAGGTGTAAATCCAATCCCAGTGGTTAGAAAACAAGTGGAAGTACATCCTGAAGCAGTTCTTTATACCATTGGTTTGGGAGAAGCTGATAGATTAATGCTTAGGCGAGTAGGTGAGATTGGTCGTGGAGGGTCTCTAATGGCCGATGACCTAGAAACACTGATCGATTTCTACGATAGCCTTGCACAGAACTTTCAAATGGTAGTTAAGATGAAGAAACAAGCAGAATAGGTCTATTCACAACCAAACCCTTTTTTTTCTTTTTTTGATTAGTTTTTAACTTATTTCTGACAGCTAATGCTAGATTCATAGACCTGCGAACTCAAGCTTGAAAGATAATTTTCTAAGTTATATTTTTATAGAATAACGATTACAGCCTTCCTCCCTATTCTGAGAAGAGTTTGAGTTTAGACTATAGGTGGGATTAATGATGCAATTTAAGATTCGCGAAATCTCTATGGAACCCAAAGATATCGCCATAATCTCTCGCATTAATAACGAACACATCGTTCCACAGGCCAGATTTCGTCTTTTTTTCGGCCAAAAAGAGATTCAAGTCAGTCAGGTTCTTAAAGTAGAGAATTGGGTTAAAGAAGATGAAATTGGCCTCTCACACTCTCTGATAAAAAATTTGGGAGCTAACGAAGGTGATGAAGTAGTTCTGCAAACACAAAGCCGTTCTACATCAACAAGCTACTCTTTAATTAAACAACGGATTCACCAACCAGGTAAAACCTTCAATAATGCTGAAATCGATCAAATTATTGGAGATATTACTACTGGAGCCCTCTCTCCTTTGGAAACGTCAGTATTTATAACATCCCAGATTTTTCAAGACTGGACTATTTCTGAGATTGAGTATCTGACCAAGGCTATTGCGGGCTCGGGTCAGATGCTAGACTGGAAAGATATGATTATCTTTGACAAGCATAGTTTAGGAGGTGTTCCTGGAAACAAAGTTTCATTATTGATCGTACCGATTATTGCTGCTGCTGGATTGACAATTCCAAAAACAAGTAGTCGAGCTATTACTAGTCCTTCTGGAACAGCTGATACCATGGAAGCCTTAGGTTGCGAAATAGAATTCTCCATTGATGAAATAGTAGAAATCGCGAAACGTACTAATGGGCTCATTGCTTGGACTGGAGGATTGAATATTGTACCAGCAGATGAGAAGATTATAAGGGATGTACAGTTTCCTTTAGGTATTGATCCCGAGCCAATGATGATAGCCTCAGTGCTATCGAAAAAAGTTGCTATGGGTGTACAATTTTTGGTGTTAGATATTCCAACTGGGGGTGGCACCAAGGTCGAGAATCTGGAAGTGGGGAAAAGAATCGCTCATCGATTCGCTGAACTAGGCTTACGACTTGGTATTCGCATTGAAAGCGGAATTACTTACGGAAGTAGTCCAGTAGGCCATTCGATAGGACCTGCTCTTGAAGCTCGTGAGGCACTAGCAGCATTGATTAATCCTCAACACGCTTCAGATTCACTAATTGGAAAAAGTACCTCACTTGCTGGAATTCTTCTAGAAATGTCTGGCAAGGCAATTCAAGGAAGAGGTCAAGATTTAGCTTTAGAAATACTAAATTCAGGGAAAGCATATGGAAAATTCCAAGAGATTTTAGAAGCTCAAAGTGGAGACCCTATGATCCAACCAGAGGATATTGAGGTGGGAGAATGCGTGTACGAATATTTAGCTCCTCAAAGCGGTTGGATTGTAGAGATTAATAACAAAATAATTTCAAGAGCAGCACGAGCAGCAGGAGCCCCAATGGATAAACGTGCAGGGGTTCATTTCCTCAAAAAGAAAGATTCAGTTAAAAGAGGAGAAGTTATTTTCCAGCTGTATGCTCCTAATGAAAAGAAGCTACTAGCAGCAGAAGCAGAACTAGTAAAAAATGTACCTCTAGTAATCGAAGGCATGTTGCTTGCTCGTGAATAATTAGAAGAGATTAATACACCTAATCATTTGTGTAGGCCAGGTACCTGTGTCAGACCTTCCATTATTACTACCAAAGTTCATTCAATACTGTAATGAACTTGGAAATGATGCTCTTTTTATCGTTGAAGGAAAACGAGATACTGAAACACTACGATCGTTGGGGATTGAAGGACAGATCATAGAAAAAGGAATTTTTTCACTGAATGAGTTGATTGATTTGGTATTTCACGCTCCAATTCTTGTAATTTTAACGGACTTCGATCGTAAAGGAAAATATTTACATAAAGTCATTATTAAAGAGATTCAACAACGGAAAGGACACGGTAAAATCGATAATTATGCTAGACAATTACTGTACAGGTTCTGTAGAGCCTATCGAATTTCTGAAATCGAAGATCTTGATCGATTTGCTTCTAATACGCAAGATCGAGACTTAAAGGTGTAAAAAGGGAGTTGCGGGAAAAGAACATAAAAGACTTATATGCTATTACTTGTCTTTGTTGAACTCGTTGGTATTGATTATTTTAATTATACTCTCAAATAAATAAGCGAAAAATCAAATTTGTAATTGAAATACTTGGGTGTATATAATGCAGGCAATTATGAAAACGAAAGAGGAAAAAGGTTTCGAGATTAAAGAGGTTCCTGAACCTGAGATAACTCATGCTAATGAAGTTAAAATTAAAGTTGATGTCGCTTCAATCTGTGGCACAGATCATCATATGTGGGATTATGACCAATGGGCTCAAAGAAGACTACCTCCTGCTATCCCCTTTATCGCTGGTCATGAATTGGGAGGGGAGGTCGTAGAAATCGGTACCGATGTCAAGAACCTCCAAATAGGGGACAAAGTCTCACTAGAATGTCATGAGGCATGTGGTACATGTTATCAATGTCGAAGTGATCGAATGCACATTTGTCGTTATACCAAAATCTTCGGTGTGGACAAAGATGGTATCTTTACAAATTTTACTGTCGTCCCAGAACTTAATTTAGTAAAAAATGACGCGAACCTTGATCCAGCCCTCGCTTCTCTCCAAGATCCCCTGGGAAATGCAATCCATACAGTCTTTCCAAAAGGTTTAACTGAAGATGAGGGGATTGCTGGTAAAAATGTATTTATAACTGGTTGTGGACCAATAGGTCTAATGGCAATTCCAGTAGTAAAGACATTTGGAGCAGCACAGGTCTTTGCTAGTGGTGGAGGTCGCAATATGTCAAGACTTGAGATGGCTAAGGAATTAGGAGCAGAAATGGTGCTTAACGCTCGAGAAGAAGGAGAAAAGATTCCAAAAATTGTTAAAGACGCAACTGATGGAAATGGTGTTGATATTCTTCTAGAAATGTCTGGTAATGTTCACGCCCTTCGTCAGGGATTAGAATCATTAACATTAGGAGGCCGCGTGTCATTATTAGGCTTCTTCCCTGGTCCTATTGAGTTTGATATTAATTCATTAGTGGTAAGTAAAGGTATCAGTGTGTATGGAATCGCTGGACGTCGTATGTTTGAAACATGGCAAGTAATGGGAGGTATTTTGAAATCGAAAAACTTTCAAAATCACCTAAAGAAATTAATAACAAATAGAGTAAACATGTCAGACTGGGAAAAGGGGATGCTTGAGATACACGAGAAAAGAGCCATAAAAGTTGTTATGGATCCATTTAAATGATTATTGAAAGCTAGTCTCCTAAAAGTCTCCTCAATAACCCTTTCTTCTTAAAATGTTTATGCCACTGGCGTAAAATTTCATCCGCAACGTCATAAGGTCCTGTTAACGCATAGAAATCTATCCCTGCATTTACAGCCAATTTTCGTAAATATTCCCGATCAAGTTGATTTTCCTCAATTGTAATTGTCTTTAATTTGCTTCCCATCTTAAAAAAGGTTAAATGATACCCTTTTTTTGACTTAATCATCTCAATAAAGTAATTTCGACTTGAGGGGACTTGAAATCTTATTTTCTGATTCTTGGATACCAAAAAAAGACCCATTTCCTTCTTCATCAATGTTCTAAATAAATGTTATCTCTCAATCAATCACTTGACCTTCCGCAATCAGCTTATTCGGTAATGTTTTTTAGTATTCAGAAAGAATAAAAAAAGAAGATTTCCAATTTTAAAAATCGTTAGGATTTACTCCAATCGGCTCAAAAAACAGAGGGGAATCAGCTGTCAGAAGTACAAAAAGAACTTGAAAAAGCCAAAACATTTGAAGATACTGGTAATTTTTATAAAGCTGCAAAAAGTTATTTCAAAGCTGCCCAAGCAGCAAATGACTTAAAACTCTATAATAAGGCGTTTCTTGTTGCAAAAAAATCAGAAAATACTGATTTAATGTACAAGTTTGGAAAAACGTATTACGATTTGTTGTTTCAAAGCAATGAAAAGGGGGAGATAAAAAAATTGACTCCTACCTTTTTAGCTATTGCAAATCGCAAACGAGATGAACTGACTACAGGAGATACCCTCGAATCTCCAGAAGAAATGCTAGACATCTTAAGCTGGACAATGGTTCTCTATCAGCTAATTGGGGATATAGATTCCGCATATAATACTTCTTTACAGGTTGGTGATGTGTTTTTCACTTTTGGAAAAGAACTCTTAACAGGGAGTCACCTCATTGGTAAAGAAGAGAAATGGGATCGAGGATTAAAGCTTTACAACAACGCAATTGATGTTTATCAACAGATTCGTCTTGATACTATAGCTCTTGAAAAAATCTTTGCTCTTAAGCTTGATAAAATTGCTAGATTAATCGATATAGACCGAAATACGGAAAGTATTGAGGAAGTTACCAGTTTAATAGATTATTATGGCACTCAACCAAAAGAAATTGTACCATATTCTAAGGAAGAACTCGCTCTTAAAAGTTCAGAGATTCTTGCGAATAAAAGTATCGAAGCTGCACGTGCCAAGCAGTTTATTGTAGCAGACATGCTAATGAAGCCAGCAAAAGCTGGATTTGAAAGTGCTGGTAAATATACCAAGATTGCACCCTATCTATGGCAGCTTGCTTCAGTTCATGACGAACTAGATCGAAAAGACCTTTTTCTTGCCCATACGGATTCAGCTTTTGACACTGCCTTGAAATACAGTGATGATAAAATCCAACAAACGATTTTTAATTATCTAGAAAAACGAGCAAAAGATATTTGTGGAGATATCCTTGGTTCTCGTCTACTAATGGTCAAGAAAGGTTCAATCGAATTTTATACCAATATTGGCGTTCAGTATCTTCTCAAGGCAATGGATTACGCCAAGAAAATAGACAATAATGAGATCCCCGATAAAACCCTTGAATTTCTTTTCGAATATGGTCAAAGCATGTATGAAAAAAAGCTTAGGAAACGCTCTCTTATCTATTTCGAATTCTGTGCCCAAAATTGGTGGAATCTACCAAAAGGGTCAAGCAAAACTCGAGATGTCATCGGTTATCTGGAGACTAAATTCAGTGATTTATTAACAGAGGGAAAATTTGACGCCGCAGCAACTCACATTGGAAGCATAATAACAATAAAAACATCCATGGAGGATACGGAAAGTGCAGGTATTTCTGCATTCTCGTTTGCTCAAGCGGCGGGGCAAAATAAGAAACAAAAAATTGAATTAGAATTCCTAGAACGAGCTTATGACGCTTTAACAACAGCAAAGGCAACAATGAAATTACAAGAAATGTATGGCTACATTATTCAACGATCAGATCCTTTATTCAATCTAGACCCCAAATCAGAAGCACGAAGAGAAAAATTCATTCAACTTGGAGAAAACGTTTCTTCAGCAATCTCAGAGGAGACTCAAGGGGAATTTCTACAAGCAACAACCTTCAAAGCTCTTAATACTGGTCTATTAGATTTAGGAATAAGTACTGCGGATCGTGCGTTTGAAGTACAGAAGAATTATGATCCTCAACTTGCTGCTGATTTATACTTCAAAGTAGGATCTCTAATTTTAGGATATAACAAGGAGAAAGCGATTGAGTTTATTACTAAATCAACAAAATTTGCTGTGGAACATGAACCTTTAAAGGAAGTAGTAGAACGCAACATCAGTTATCTACAAGAACAAATCCTTACTAACAAAGATTTATCCATGAAATTGTTTCTAGTTAACAAACTAGAAATCATTTCAGAAATGGTTGACAGAATAGACAAATTTCACGAATTTTTATTTATTTTTACCCAGAATCTAGCAGAACAGGTCGCTCAACCAAATTTTTTTGGTGAAATGAAGAAATTTCTGACTAGAACATTTGATGAATTTCAATCTCAAGATGCGAATCATCCCAAACTGGAGGAAATTATTACTTGGACTAATAACCACATCAAAGAAGCTTATCCTGCAGAAGCTCATGCTCAAATCTATGAGCTTACTCTTCTTAATCTATCATTTCACGAGAAAGTTAATAAATATCAAGAATTTCGTCAATTTTTCTGGGAAGTTTTTAAAACATTTTTATCCGTAGAGGATTATTCGTATGCCATCAATCTTCTCAAGCAGACCACGCTCTTCTTAGACCGAGTGAATCAACCTAAAGAAATTCAAAAAGAACTCACCGAGAAAGCTATTTCTGATTTACATCGTGGTGTGAAGCCTAAAATAGCGGAAGAGAAATTTGATGATGTTTGGAACGTTATTCAAGAGCTATTTACTATTCTTGAGAGTACAGAACTATTAGCTGAAGCAGGTAATCTATATGAAGTCAATGCTCGACTCTTTGCGCCCCACCGCTTGGATCTTGCTTTGACAATGTGGAAGAAGATAATTGAGGTTAATAAAGATCCTGAAATTATTACTAGTGTCACAAAATCTATCAGCAATGATTTTATTCCCATGTATATTGAAAGAGGAGCCCCACCTGCAGTAAATCAGCTATATGAGCAAGTAGTTGAGGCTAACAAAACAGTAGCAAACACAACAGCCATACACGACGCAATCCTACAAGCAGCAAAGTTTAACCTATCTCTAGGAGAATTTGAGAAGGTTCAAGAATGGGGACAGAAGGGGTTTCAAGAGGCCTCGGACACTAAGAATGAAGATATGTTATTAGAGTTTGCGAATATGTTCTTTTCTGTTGGTAGTGGTTTATTAGCTGATGATCCCGATATTGGTGTTAACCTAGTGAAAACAGCTTCAGATCATTTAAGAGGTTATGGTCCTTCTGGTTATGATTATTATTGTACTAAAATGGCTGAAATTTACGAGAATTTGTATAATTCACCAATAACCCAACAAGTTGCCCAGAATGAACGTGAAAAAATACTCAAACATTTTAAGGATTCAGGAAAACGAAAAGAAGAAGGAAAATTCCTCTTAACAACTGCTAGGATAAGTTTTAATGCAGAAAACATTAACGACGGATTGAACCAAATTTCCCAGGCGACAACTATCTTTAAAGAATTAGAAGACGAAGATGGTTTAAGTGACGTAGTTAGTCTGTGTTTAAAAACGGCTTCTAAGTTTCGTATCGGAACAAGCGAATATGAGGCTCTTTCAAGCCATGCAGCTAGTGTGCAGGAAACCTCAACCGTTGAACTCTCTGATGAAAAGACCCAGGAAGCGTTTGGTGATCTATTTGATGGAATGCTGGATGATATGGCAAGTTTATTGGATCCTAAAGAACGAGAAAAACGAAAGAAAGGGAAGAAGTAATAAGAGTATTATTCTAAAATTGAGGAATTTTCATGACAATCGAAGTTAGTAAAACGGAGTATCGACCAGTTAAAGGGCAGAAACTATGGTGGAGTATCATTGAGTTTGGGAGCTCAATATCTTCCGGAGTTCTTGATACGTATCTTGTAGCATTTTATTTCTTTGATGTTCTCGGTGAATATGCTGGGCCTGGAGCTGTAGAAAGAATGTTCTTCATTGGTGCGATTGTATTTTTTGGAAAAATAATTCAGGGTCTTGCTAATCTGCCAGTAGCGCAAATTTCTGATAGAATTCAAACACGATGGGGAAGAAGAAGAATTTTTGTCTTATCTGGTTGTTTCCCTTGGGGATTAAGTGTTTTCATGCTATTTGGCATTCCTTCTATATTTCCACTGTTCTTTGTAGATTCTCTTGTTTTTTCGGTCATATGGTTGGCAATCTGGTACATATTTTACAATATTATGAATGCAGTGGTTATCAATCCCTATTTAGCCATGTTACCAGAAATTGCGAAAGACACTTTCGAACGCACAAGCTATCAACAATTTCGTACTCTATTCACGTTTCTTGGAATGGTTATCGCTGCTCTTACCTGGCCAATTTTGGGAGAAGAACTAGGTGCTCCAATAGTAGCTATTTTAATGATATTGACCTCTTTAATCATGGTTCGAGGTTCTAGGGAAGATAAAAAAGTTAATCCAGCAACAATTACCTTTAGGGAATCTGCTTCTACTGTTCTAAAGAATCCTGCTTTTCGGTCATATATAGTAACGATCATGGGATGGATGGCTGCTTCAGGGATGTTATTGGCTCAGCTTCCAATCATTGTTGAAGGACTATTCGGAATAGATTTAGACTCAACAGAACCAATTTCATGGATTGGTATTGAACCCTCTCTTCTAATGTCTATAGTTTCAGGAGTCTTTGTTATCACTGCTTTACTAATAATACCATTTATTGGTGCGATTCAAGATAGGTTAGGAAAGAAAAAAAGCTTCCAGCTGTTTATGACAATGTTTGCTATCTTTGCAGCATCAATTGCTCTTGTTGGTTTTGTACCTGGAACACCCTCAAGTGGTACTGATGATTATTATCTTTTCATCTTCCTACAACTTGTCATTAGTATTCTCCTCACTGGAATACCTGCAGGTGGAATAGTAGTTCTGCTATATTCCGTTTTCTCTGATGTAATCGATAATGATCAATATGGTGATGAAGAACGACGAGAATCAATGTATTTCGCTGTACAAGGAGTCTTAGACTGGGGTGCTGCAAGTGTTGGATCCTTTATTATGGGAATCGTGTTAGCTATTTTTGGATCCTCTGATTTCGGAGGAGTTGAAGATGCTGGTATATTAGGAACAGGAAGTCTTGGAATAAGATTTGTTATCTTAATTGCAGCTTTAATTATGATTCTAGCTACTTGGCTGTTTCGAAAATACCCCATCGAAGATTAATTCTTCAGAAACTCTGAACTAAATGCATTTGAAGATAATTTTTCAAAATGCTGTTTGTTTGCCATTTAGAGAATTAACCTGATTTATAATCGTAATAATGGATTTTTAAATTTTTTAACGATGTGATATTGTTGAATTTTGGGATTAATCGATGAAAAATAGGAAATATGAAAAGATTTTAAAACAGCTTAAAAAGTGTGGCATTTCCAATGGACTTTGGATTGATGCTGGGTGTGGAAGAGGAGCTTATACTTTTCCATTGGCAACATTAGTAACACAAGTCATTGCAATAGATAAAAATTCATATGATATATCCTTCCTCAAATCTAATCTCCCTTCAGTTACAAATATAACAGTACAAGAAATGGATTTCAACCAAGATCTTCCTCATCTTGAGATGGTTGATGGCATTTTGTTCGGATTTTCTTTACATTATGAACTTACTCTATCTAGAGCTCTAAATAATGCTTTCAATCAACTTAAATCCAAAGGGAAAATCATCATTTTCGAATACATTCAACAGGAACCGTTACCATGGGTACCATTTCCAGTTTCCAAAACAAAATTAATTGAATTGCTCTCGAAGATAGGATTCCATAAAGTAGATACTATTTTCCAAGATAGGCGGTTCTACATTGTTCAAGGGATAAAATTAATCTAGAGTATTCTTGATTGTAAAACTTGAGGGTCTTATTTTATAATTTCATTGGCAAGACAACAGCTTTCCCATCCACAACCAACTCGTCATGCTGATTGACACAAGTGGTTCTTAGAGTTATACGTTCTTTCTCATCATCTTTGTAAATAATTTCTACTCTTGCTGTAATTGTGTCTCCTATACGAACAGGTTTTCTAAAGTCGATTTCTTGTTTTAGATATATACTCCCTGGTCCAGGCAATTCCTGAGCAAGTACTGTTGAAATAAATGATACAGATAACATCCCATGAGCGATTCGACCTTTAAAAAATGTTTTTGTAGCATAAATCTCATCTAAGTGAATTGGATTATGATCACCACTGACATCAGCGAATTTTTCGATATCTTCTTCTGTTATTGTACGTTTGTATTCAGCAGTTTGACCTATTTTCAGATCAGAGTATCGAAAGATCGTCATCTTTTATCATCTCAATCCTTGGACATTTTAGGATCATCCTTCCTATATACTAAGTAAATAAACCTACAATATTTCTCTTGATTGTATTTCGCTACGATAATAGATAGGACTATATATTTATCTTTTCCAACAGAATCTAGGAAATTAAGAAATTCAATCTGGAGAATTAAAAATGGTCGAAATCCCAGCACGAATCGAAAGATTAAGTGAGCTTGCGGAAAATTTGACATGGGTTTGGAATCCAAAAGCCCGTGAGCTTTTTAAACGTCTGGATCACCCCCTTTGGATTTACACTGGTCATAATCCTGTTCGTATGCTTCAACTAATGCCGAAAAAGCGTTTACAAAATGCGGCTCAGAACCCCGCATTTCTTAAGGTATTTGATGGAGTCATGCACAAATTCGATCAAGATCTGGATCTTCAAGAAACATGGTTCTCAGAGAATTTTCCAGATTATCAGGGAGAAATTGCTTATATTAGTACTGAATATGGATTGCACCAATCGCTTCCAATTTATTCAGGCGGTTTGGGAATCTTAAGTGGTGACCACGTCAAAGAAAGCAGTGATCTAGGACTTCCTCTTGTTGGAGTAGGGTTTGTTTATCCCCAAGGCTATTTTAAACAGTCAATATTAAGAAATGGCTGGCAAGAAGCTCAGTATGACTATTTAAAATTTGAACAGACACCAATAAATCCAATTTTTGAGAATGAGAATGAACTAAAGCAATTGCACATTGAATTAAAGTTTCCTACACCCATTTTTCTTAGAGTTTGGAATCTCAAAGCTGGAAACACATTACTATACCTTATGGATACTGATATTGAACAGAACGAACCTTGGAATCGCGGACTTTCTGCACGATTATACGGGGGTGACCAAGAGATGCGAATACGCCAAGAAATAGTCCTTGGTTTTGGGAGTGTAAGAATTCTATCTCAGCTTGGTCACAATCCAACAGTTTTTCATTGTAATGAAGGCCACACAGCTTTTGTCGCTCTCGAATTGATTAGAAGAGAAGTAGCTGATAATGGTAAGAGTTTCGAAGAAGCAAAACAGATTGTGAGAAACAAGATCGTTTTCACAACTCACACCCCCGTTCCTGCTGGGCATGATCAATTCCCCTTTGAATTAGTCTCTAAGTATTTCCAGAACTATTGGGAAAGTTTGGGCATAAGTAGAGATGAATTCTTAGCTTTAGGTGCATTTGATTGGGGTTACAGACAGGGCCCCCGATTTAATATGACAGCGTTAGGTATCAGGTTAAGTCGATATCAAAATGCTGTTTCACGGCTCAATGGTGAAGTAAGTAGAAAAATGTGGTCTGGACTTTTTTCGACACCCGAATTTAAAGAGCGTCCTCCAATACAATACATAACCAATGGTGTTCATGTTCCCACTTGGATTAGTATGCCCTTTCAAGCCTTATATAGAAAATATTTAGGGAAAGATTGGCTGAAAAGACAGGATGATGCTGATTTCTGGGAGCGGATTGATGAAATCCCGAGCAAACAACTTTGGGATACCAGAGAAGAAACAAAAGATCGCCTTTTTGTATTTTTACGAGAAAGAGCTCGCATTAAAAGGACAGAAGAAGGTAAAGATTCTAGACAAACGTTAGCAGCTGGAGCTCTATTGGATCCCCATGCTTTGACAATCGGTTTTGCCAGAAGATTTGCTACATATAAGCGTTCACAGCTAATTTTCCACGATATTGAAAGAATCAAAAAAAGCTTATTGGATAGATACACTCCTATTCAAATTATTTTTGCTGGGAAAGCTCATCCTGCTGATGACCCAGGAAAGAATGTTCTTCAACAGATCTACAAAAAAGCTGTTGACCCATCTATAGGTGGCCGTGTGGCGTTTATTGAAGATTATGATATGCAGGTGGGACGATATCTGGTTCAAGGGTGTGATGTCTGGCTAAATACGCCACGTAAACCGCTCGAAGCCTCGGGTACCTCGGGAATGAAGGCTGCCATCAATGGGTGTATCAACTTCTCTATACTAGACGGATGGTGGCCTGAAGGATATGATGGTAGTAATGGGTGGATTATTGGGGGTAAAGATTTTGGTGATCAAGAAGAGCAAAATCGTTATGATGCCAATTCGTTATACGATATTCTTGAAAAAGAAATACGTCCATTATTCTATGCGAGGAACGGAGAAGGAATTCCCATAGAATGGTTGGAAGTTGTTCGAAATTCGATTAAAAGCTCAACCGCAGCTTTCTCCGCTCGAAGGATGCTTAAAGAATATTTAAAGGCGTATATTCCAACAAAATTGTAAAAATTCTACTCTATTGGAGCATTTGTTGGGCATTTTTTTGCCAAGTCTTAATTTGTGTATCACTTTTTCGTCCTATTAAAGTAGCAATCTCTTGACTATGTTTACTCAACAAATCACCAATCGTTTTAATATTAGCAGCAACAAGCTTTTCATAAACTGCTTTTCCAATACCCTTCACCTCAGAAACAGGGGTGAGTGTGTTTACAGCAGGGATTACAGATTTGATAGGTTCAGGTTTTGGTTCAGGTATTGGTTCTGGACCTGGTTTTTCAACTATCTCCTTGATTTTCTTTTTAACTTTAACAGGGGGTTTAACCACGACTGGTTTTGGTTTGACTTTCTTTGGTTTGGGTTTGGGAATTGACTTAAGAGTTGGAGCTTTTTTCATGAGCTCTCCAGATGTCATACAGATCCACAGCTGCTTAGGTTCTGAAGGGTCATCTGGAAGATAATGAGGTCCAATGTCATAAATAGCTCCTGGACATGGTTCTTTGTGCAATACTTTAGCAGTTCTCTTTGTTTTTGGAATGTTCTTTTTCACCCAACGTTTACCAATGATATAAGTGTTACCTGGTTTCCCTAGTGTGTGTTTCCACATCTTAAAATCGCACCTGCTCAATATTACTTTTGTGAGGATAACGTGCTTGATGACTAACTCGTCTTTAAGGAGTTTTGAAAAAAACTATAATTCTTTCTCATTATTCACTTACAAGAGAATTAAATAATTTCACCAAGGAATATCTATTCAAGTGTAGTTTATTATCATTAAGAAATCAAAAGAGAGATGTGAACCTAAATGAATGAAAAGAAGATTGGAGTATTTTGTAGTGGAGGTGATGCTCCAGGAATGAACGCTGCCCTTAGAGCGGTTGTTAGAAGAGGCATTGCTCAAGGAGTGAAGATTATCGCGATTCATAGAGGATATCAGGGAATTTTCGATGAAGCTTTTGAAAAAATGACTCCTCGTTCTGTTGGGAATATTATTCAGCTTGGAGGAACAATTATTAAAACAGCGCGCTGTGAAAAATTTTATAGAGAGGAAGGGGTAGCAGAAGCAGCTGAAATTTTGAAAAAACATAATTTCACTGGTTTAATTGCAATAGGGGGAGATGGAACTTTTCGGGGTTTAATAGAACTTCAAAAACATTGGGATGGACAGATTATTGGTGTCCCTGGCACAATCGACAATGATATATTTGGTACAGACTATACTATTGGTTTTGATACAGCAATAGATACAGTTATTCAGATGCTTGATCGAATTCGGGATACGGCCGAGTCACATGAACGTGTATTTATTGTTGAAGTAATGGGACGTCAGTCTGGTTTCATTGCTCTTGAAGTAGGAATTGGATGCGGGGCGGAGGCAGTCCTGATTCCAGAGCACCCAATTAACTTAAGAGAAATAGCTAAACAAGTTAAAGAGGCTCACAAACGAGAGAAAAAGAGCGTAATTATAGTGGTAGCAGAGGGAGTAAGTAATAATAAAATATTTGAATTTTGTAACAAACTGACCAATCAAGAAGGACTTGAATTTAAAACTCATATTTCCATTTTAGGACATGTCCAGCGTGGTGGCTCACCAAGCGCGCTCGATCGTTGGTTAGCAACGCGTCTTGGTGCATTTGCTATTGACTGTATACTGGAAGGAAGCACAGGGATTATGGTTGGTGAACAAAATCATCAATTAGTAAAAGTCCCCCTTAAAGAAACTGGTAAAAAGAAATCTATTGATCAGTATGCTTATAGTCTTATTCGTGATTTAGCAATTTAAAATAACATCCTGATTGACAAAATTCAATTTATTATGGTGTATAGATATAAAATACTTAAGACGAAAAAACTACAGAGAAGCGGTGATTATATGTGTGATACATTTGTTGCCGTGAGATCAGCAACACACAATGGAGAGGTGATTTTCGGTAAAAATAGTGACCGACCGTATAATGAACAGCAACCTATTGTCTATATTCCGAAACAACACCATAATCCAAATTCAGAATTGAAATGTACATATATCTCAATTCCTCAAGTTGAGGAAACGTACTCAGTATTGCTTTCAAAACCTACATGGATGTGGGGAGCAGAAATGGGAGTAAATGAATGTAATGTTGCTATTGGTAATGAAGCTATCTTTGATACAAAAGAACCAATGGGAAAACCAGCCTTATTAGGAATGGATTTACTCCGTCTTGCCCTTGAACGCAGCTCAACGGCGTACAAAGCAATCCACATTATTTGTGAATTGTTGGAAAAGTACGGCCAAGGAGGTGGCTGTGTTGAAAATGATCCTAATTTTACTTATCATAATTCGTTCCTTATTGCTGATCCTACCGAGGGGTGGGTATTAGAAACCGCAGGAAAATGGTGGGTTGCTCAACGTATTGAGGATGGTACACGAAATATATCAAATGGGTTATCTATTCGTTCTGGATATGATCTGGCTAGAGAAGGAATTGTAGATCATGCAGTTACGCAAGGTTATTGCGAAGAGGTAGAATTTGACTTTGCCAAATGCTTTTCATCAGGAATTTACCAAGAGCCAACGAGATACACACGCGAGGGGCGTGGTCGTTATCTTCTAAGGACTAATTATGGTGAAATCTCTCCTCAAATAATGATGGAAATCCTTCGAGACCATTCTACAGGAATTTGTATGCACGGAGGTTTCCGAACAACAGCATCACAAGTCTCTCATCTCTCAAAAGAGACGACTTCTATTCACTGGTTTACAGGTTCACCTCATCCCTGTATTAGTCTTTTCAAACCATTCATTGTTCCTTCCCATGACACCTCCAAAGTGATTGATATCTGGAAACAAAGAGAACATTTCGATCCAATCACGAGAGAAGATGTTATCAAGAAGCTAAATTCTCTCGAACAGGAATTAATCCAAAATATTGAATGGAAAAGGCAAAAAGGTGACCTATTTATGAAAGAAATCACAAATCTTACTCAAGAAGCTTTGCAACGCGAATTAACTTTGATTTCAGAGTCATGATGATCTTTCTGTCAATGAATTCAGTCTTCAAAATTTCTCATCTAACCACGATATTAATTGACTCAAACTTCCCTCTGGAAATTCAGCATGCTTTGCTCCTGGAACCACAAAGAATTCTTTATTATCACAAGGTATTTCATTAAATAACTCTCGACCTGCTTCAATAGAAAACAGTTCATCTTTATCACCGAGTCCAAAAAAAATGGGAAAATCCAGTTTCGGAGGAAGGGTCAGGTTTTTTGCACTAAGAATTTTCATAAAGCGGTATGTGTACTTAAAATTGAATAAAGGATCATCAGTGCCTCGCATTCCCTCGCGATAGTAGCTAATTATTGGTTTCTTTGGAAATAGGATTGAGCTGAATAGAATTTTCAATTTTTTAGCTATTGACATTGTGGGATATACGTCAGGTCTAGCAGTTCTAGCAGCACTCAAGAGTATTAAACCGTTGATAGCTTCTAAACAATGATTCACTGCAATTAATGAAGATAAAACACCTAGGCTATGTCCTAGTAATATCAAAGTTGGTACTCTCTGTTTAACAAAGTCAATTGTCTCACACAGATCTTTGACTAGTCTATCCATACTCGGATAATCTCCTCTGATACCATCAGATAATCCATGTCCACGCAAATCTAATCCGAACACTGAGTAACCATTTTGACTTAAAGGATTCGCTACCATTTCATACGGACCACTATGAGCGGTGATACCATGAAAAATTAAGATAGCTATATTTTTAGGGGTTGTCTGCGTATCCCAAACTCTCAGGAATAATTCTTTGTCATCGGAGGTAGTAATCAAGTGATTTTTCTTATCAAAATCCTTTCTTAATTTAGTTATTTGAAGATTCATTACATTCTCACTCTTTGTACATAGCTGGATCCACCTGCAACTATTAATTAATAGGTTTTTTGAGGATAAGACAACATATTACAATGGAAATTCTTTTATGAAAAGCCTTTATGTAACAATCAATAATACAAAGAATATAATCAATCTTGATTGAATTGTATCTTAGGAGATACTATTGGAAAATATTAAGGCTCAAAGCTTACCATTTTTCTATTCTGCTTATAATCTCCTAGTAAGAACTGCTAAAAGAACAGTAAACTCAATTAACGAAAACCCACCAAGTCTAGTTGAATGTTGTAAGACACTTGAAGAGGCACAAGAGAAGGATAGAAGAATCCATATTGTAGGGATGGGAAGGTCAGGAAAAGTTGGGATGTTACTAGGGGAATTACTGAAGAATGTAGGTTTTAATGTCTCCTATTTAGGTAAAAGTCTCGCCAAACCAGTTCGAACAGATGATGTGGTTATTGGAATCACTGGCTCGGGGTGGACAAGCTTCACAATAAACACATTACAAAAATCGATCAGGCGTGGAGCTAAAATCTTAGTCTTTACTGGTGATCGACATTCACTTGCAGCAAGATTAGCTGATTCAATTATTCTTATACCAAGAGGTTATGTTAAAGAACAATACACATCTAATATTCCTGTTACACCTGTTTCTCATGCCCCATTAACTCCGCTGGGCACAGTATTTGAAATGACTACAATGGCTGTTGGAATGGGAGTAGTTATGGGATTGAGAGACGATTCCTCTGTTAAAGGGTTTAACGAAGGTGTAAATGACGTTTTAAGAGTAGCAGAAATGACTCTGACCAATATTCAGAGAAATGAACAACAATTGCAACAATTTATTTCTACACTTGAAAGTTATTCGGGGCACTCAGGTAAAAAGATATTCGTTTTTGGAAGTGGTTTAGATTCAATTATTGCGAGTATTTCTTCTATTCGCCTTAGCCATCTAAGAATTAATTGTAAATCTAACTATGATTGGAGATTTAGGAAAAAAGGGGATTTATTAATAGGTATCTCAGGTTCAGGTGTGTCTACAAGCACATTGGAACGAATTGAAAGTGCAAAATCTGCCCAAATGAAGGTAGTTGGATTAACATCCTTTCCAGAATCAAAATTAGCACAAGAAGCTGATATTTGTCTGAATATTGAAGGAAGAACAGAGAAAATAAGCGCTGATTTGCATCAGATTTCAAACCTTAGTTTCTTAATTCCCTCGTTTGAATATGTCGCAGCAATAACTCTCGATTCATGTGTTGCTCAATTAGCCATGGATCTAGGCATTAGTGAGACAGAAATGAAAGAAGAACACGCCAATATTGAATAAATTGTAATTCATTTTGATTTTGCTTTCAATTTGTTACATTATTGTGGATAAAAACTGATTAATAGTTGATTGTGGATTCTCTGATTGATAAATCGCTCTACCAATAATAAAAATGTCAACACCATGATTTTTCGCATCAGAAATGTTTTCTAAGGACAATCCCCCTGCTACTGCAATCAAAGCTTTTGAGAAGGACTTAAATTTTGTTATAGTATTCCAAGATGATTGGGCACCAGCTATTTCTTCATCAATCCCGCGATGCACAATTATAACATCAGGACCCTGTTCAAGAGTTTTAATTTTAGATTTCAAATTCTCATAATCGCTTCCTAGAGAATCGATCCATGCATCTAACCCAAAGTCTCTGCATGCTTTGATGAAACCTTTTATTGTTGGTTTAGGTGCCAAACCAGAGACCACACAAGCATTGACACCTGTTTTTTCAGCTATTTTTACTTCTATCTCACCTACATCAAGAGTTTTAAGGTCTGCAATTAAGTATTGATCTGGAAAGTATTGACGAAAAACTGGAACGAGGTTACGTAAACCTTCATTCTTAATTAGGGGTGTACCTAATTCCAACAACAAACGAGGAGATTTGATATTCACAATTTTGGATAAAAAATTGCGTACAACTGGAAGATTAGGTATGTCAATCGCTAATTGGAGATAAGGAGGATTATTTAAATACGGATCAAGAGTTTTAGACAAGACAACTTTCTCCTGAATGAATTGGAATATATTTATTATGATACATAAACGATTTTCCCACTTTGGAGTGACTCAAGAGCAGCACGAGCTACTCGGAGAGACTTTATGCCATCAAAGGCAGGTACAGGGACTGCAGCATCATTAATTACTGCTTGTGCGAAGGACCCAACTTGATCAATAAAAGAAGGGAGTTGATCCAGCTCTTCAAAAGCAGGTTCTGATCCATCAAGTTCTGTACTTTTCATTGCGGGTTGTTGGGAGGGAGTAATTGTAATTTTTCCATCTTCTCCATAAATAACCATTCCTGTATTGCTTCCCACTTGATCTGTAAGGTTTGGTTCCGCCCACGAGGCCTCAATGTTGATTAAGACTCCCAATTGAGACTGAAGTGTAATCATTACTGTATCCCACGCTTGTATTTCTCGATAAACTTTGTTTGAGCCAATAGCATAAACAGACTTGATTTGATCACCAGGTCCAAGGTACCATTGAACTAGATCAATATCATGAATTGCTAGATCTACTGCTATCCCACCGCTTTTATCTATGTCCCAAAACCACTTTGCAGATGGAGGGCTCCGCCCGCGTCTATGAGCATGGATTGAAACTATTGGGCCTAGCTCTCCTTTATCGATTACTTTTTTTGCTGCTAAATAATGTGGCTGATATCGACAGATCATTGCAACCATCAGTTTAGTTCCGTTTTCTAGTAAAACTTTCTCAACTTCCTCATAGTCCTCTGGATGTAACAACAAAGGTTTTTCACAGAGAATATCTTTACCAGCTTCAGCTGCAGCGATGATATACTTCTTATGTGCAAATGTGGGAACACATATAGAGACTGCTTGCAGATCAGGATCCTTGAGTGCTTCAATATAATCTTCATAGATGTTAGTGACTCCAAAAAATAGTGCTGCTCCTTGTAGTGCCACAGGATTTCGTGTAGAAAATGAATGTAATTCGGTCCACGGACAGGCAGCGTAGGCAACAGCATGCACTTTTCCAATCCCTCCTAATCCAATGACGCCAATCTTAAGAGGACTATTAACTTTAGGAATCTCTGGAAGAAGATTGTGGATCTCTGGAACAATTCCAGATGACATCATTGTTCCAATGATACGTTCTTCGATACCAAAATTAGTTTGAAAAATCTCTTCCATTACTTGCAGAAATTTTCCTGCAATCAAAGAAAGCTCTATATACGATAGCTGATGCCAATTAGGGAGGCCAATAATGTTTTCAGCAATTCTATCTGTCTGTGGGCATTGGGGATCAGAATAATTAATTGCTTTCTCTAAGAACGGACATGTAAAAGGACATCTGAGTTCCCCATATCCTTTTTGTTCTTGGAAAAGAGTAGAAGTGTAAAGCCCAGCTGGATATATAAGCTGGGTGATTTGAAAGTCCTGATTTAGATGCTCTGTTAACTCTTTCCCTGTCATACCCACAATAGAGGGATCAATTCGAATAGCATAAGCATGGAAAACATGTGTTCCGTACTCTGGAACTTGTGGTAAAGTTAAACCAGGAACTTCCTCTAATAGTGAATTTAGATACAGAGAGTTCCTAATCCTCCCCTCATTCATCTTCTCGAGTTTCTTTAACTGTTCAATTCCAATCGCTGCTTGAATCGTAGTCATACGATAATTATAACCCAATTGCTTGTATGTATACCATTCTGGTTCGCCATGGTGGCGTATTAAGCGACATTGTTCAGCTAACTCCTCATCATTAGTGATAATCATACCTCCTTCGCCTGTCATCATATTCTTTGACTCGAAAAGACTGAAACATCCTGCTTTCCCAATAGTTCCAACTTTTTTACCTTTGTATTTAGCTCCATGGGATTGACAAGCATCCTCTATAACAGCTAAGTTATTTTCTTGAGCAAATTCAAGAATAGGGTCTAAATTAGCGGGATGACCAAATAGATGAACTGGAATAATTGCTTTAGTGCGATCCGTTAATTTTTTCGATAAATCACTAGGATCCATACAAAAAGATATAGGATCAATATCTACAAACACAGGAATAGAGTTTTGATGTAGAACAGCTGTTGCAGTAGCAACAAAGGTGTAAGGTGGTACCAGTACTTCATCTCCCGCTCCAATACCAGCCGCGGCCAATGCAACGTGTAATGCGGCTGTACCAGAACTTACAGCGATAGCATAATTGCTTTCCATAAATTTAGCAAAAGCTGCTTCAAATTCTTCGATTTCTGTTCCACTCATAAAAGTAAGTCTTTTCTTCTGCATGACTCGTTTGACAGCAAGTATTTCTTCTCTCTCCACTTTTCTATCCATAGGAAACGGGTCTTGGGGTATGATTTTACGGGTCATTGATTCATGCTCCTCTTGAAAAGTTATAACATGCCAATTTATAAGGAAATGAGGGTAAATCGATTAATTCACAGGCACATTATTCCTTATTAAACTATTATTGACCTACATTGCTTGTATTTAAAATGATTTACAAGAGTTAATCCAAAGATTTGAAGATAAAGCATAACTCTTTTTTCAGAATAAGATTCAAAGGAAAAAGATCATTAATCCAACTGGAATTTTTGAAGGATCATTTAGATCGCATCGATTCTCTCCTAACATAAAAAAATACTACTAAACAAAATATCTTATTTCAAGGAAGCTATAAGAGTTAGTACAACGTCGTAGGCGAAAGTTTATAAAACATCAGGAAGCGAAGTTAAACAAGCCCAATTTCTGAAATCTAAAAGTACTAATTGTGCGAATGGAACAATTTAAGCCTCTAAAGACAGTAGAGATTGTAAATTAGAACATACTGGATAATTTTGCTTTTTTTTGGATTTGGGTTCTATTCGTATTTGATGTGTAAAAAAAATGTCGTATGACTCAGAATCTGAAGAAACTCATGACGTCAAAATCGAAGACGTCAAACCTCTCGAAAAGAGAATAAATGTTGTTTTTCAAGTCACCGAAGTTGGTGAAGAACGAGAAATAAATAAGAGATCAGGTGAGACGCATAGAG
>JAEOTY010000489.1 GCA_016839625.1 Candidatus Hodarchaeota archaeon | reverse complement strand
GATCTCCGTGGTAAGAACTTGGCTCAAACGATCTGGATAGTTTGTTAATATACCATCCACACCTAATTCGATTGCATGTCTCATATCTTGAGGCTCATCAGCATAAAAGAAAAAAACTCTGATATTGTTTCTATGACATTCTTTTATGAAAGAGGGATCGAGGGCGGAGGGACGAATTTGAGCTGTTTTAAGGTTCAATTTCAATAATAGATCTAAATATTCGGACTTATCTCGTTCTTTTTGTAACAATGCGCAATCAATAGCTTGATCTAGCTTGTGCAATCTAGCAATATTTTCGACATGTCTTGCAGTAATCACGGTCCTTTTTTCGATTTGGAATCGTTTAACAGTACTCAGGATTTCTTTTTCAAACCAATTTGAATCAGGATCATAATACTTCAATTCAATATTATATTGTATATTTGCCGAGATTGTTCGTTTTAACACCTCGGAAAGAGTTGGGATTATCTCACCTTTGAAATCGGGGTGAAACCAACTTCCTGCGTCTAAAGATCGTAATTGAGTAAATGTCAGGTCTGGAACTTTTCCTTTCCCATTAGTAGTTCGCTCAATTCCTTGTCGGTCATGAAAAACCATGAGTTGTAAGTCTTTAGATGGTTGAATATCAAATTCCAACATATCAGCATAAAGAATACCTTGTTTAAAACAAGAAAAAGTGTTTTCAGGAGCTAAACCAGCTCCTCCGCGATGTGCTATGTTTAAAACCATTTTTACCACTTGTAATGCTTTTTCAATATTGTCCTTATTTATGACTTTCCAGGAATGATGATATGGTAAGAAATCAATCATGTTATGATTTTTCCCACACCTACCTCTCCTTCCACTGGATGCTTCCTATAAATAATAATTTAATGTCTTACCATATGATATTATATACTGAAATAATATGATAAAACTCTTGATCAAAATCCATTAAATTCACAAATTAGAAGGTACTGACCTTTTTAAAACCAAAAGACTAATTTAACATGATATTTAATTTATTCATTTTTTTTTGTCGAATCTGTTTTTCTTTTTTCTTTACAAAAATTCACCCTTTACTAGTCGCAGATGTTCCATAGGAAATCAACGGGTTAGGGGTACCAAACTATTTGGAGAAGGTTATCAAAAGATAATTTAGAGAGCAATTTATTTCAAAAAAAAAGGTATTTCACGAGTAATACGAATTATAGTCAAAGAAAAATTTAGGCTATTTGATAAAAGACTTTTGGTCTACCTTTTGATTTTCTAGGGGTCGAAAATTGTATTACAACTTTTTTTAAGATTAATCTTGTTAATGCATCATATATCGTGGTTCTTGGAATTCCTGTTTTTTCACATAAATCCTTACGAGTGGCAGGTTGATTTTCCCTTAATGCCCCTAATACTACTTGATCTGTTTTGTTTGTGATTATGTTTTCTTGGGAAGTAAAGAGTTTTTCGTTATTGATCTCGTTCTCCTCACTTGACGAATGAGAATTTTGCAAATATTGATCCATAACTTTTCACTAGTTTCTTTTTGTCGTCTTAATTCATCTTAAAAGTCGGCCATATTTAAGATTTTCACAATAACATCAATTTTATTAATAACAGAAATAGCCTGTAACATTATTAACGAAAAAGACTTTAAATAAAAAATAATTTTACCAAAAGAGAACTTCCCCAATCATTGATTCACACATTAAAGGATCATCAGTGACAATAATCATTAATCACAATTATTTGCATAAAATTAAAGGATAATTGTTTCACAGGAAGTGTACGTTGAAACATCCTTAGATTTTAAATTTTTTAAAAAAAACAAAAATTCATCAATTTTTACTAGCTTAAACAATTCTTTCTTGAATAAATATTAAACTTACTAATCTAATTATAATATTCACTTGAATAATAGTAATTCACATTGACTTGTTCTACCCCCTTATTTCCACTGGAAACTTTTTCTTAGAATACATAAAAAGGGATTGAATATTTTCACATCTTAAAGCACAAATAGATGTGAAAAATAAGGTAAAAATTAGTTAGTAGCTAATTAAAAGAGTCTACTACATTATCTTTGTATTAATAGCCGAAATATTGTTGATTTGATAAGAATTGATATAGGAAATTCGGTTCACATACTGGATGATAATAGTAATTCACACGAGAAATTAAATTCACAGGTTAATGAAAACTAAATTAAAAATGATTTCCGATAGTTGTAGATGTTATAGAGGTATTGATCAAACTTTATTAAAGCGAATGTTTATACAATCATTGTGAAATCATTGAGAATCAAACTTAAATTAATGGATCTATACACTAAATAGTTAGGAAATTGGGTTATTATTATGCGTGAAACGGGGTCTAAAATAACTGCGAACAGTGATAAGATCACAATCTCTTTTGATAGAAAAATTAGGTTGGGTCCTTTACATACTCTTGTCGAAGGGTATTTACAATTAACGAGAGATCAACAAAAACAAATCGAATTCTTAATGGAATCATTTCTTGTAGAAAATGAAATGCACTATGATTACTCAAAGAAAACTGTCGAAAGATTACCAGTTCTTTCACTTCATGATTTAAAAACCAAGAAAGAAAGAATACTCAACATTGTGATGAGCAGAGCTAATCCCAATTATCTTACTGCACGGGAGATCCAGGAATTATATCAACACTATATGAAAGAAGTAATTGGAATCTCAACTATTCAAACGAACCTGAACCGATTGGTAGAGGCTGGGTTAGTTGAACGGCAAGAAGGAGTAAATCCAATTGAATACCGAATTAATCCGAAAAAAGTTCAGGAGATTCCAAAGGTTCTATTGTAGATAATGTCAAAAAAATGGCAATTCTGCTTAATTAAATCCTTTTTTTGGTAAATTTCTTCATTTTTTTTAGATTTATTCCCCTTATTTTCAGAACATAATTCCTAGATATTTTCGAATTTTATATTATCACAGCTAGATAAGTCATCTAAAGAACATTTTGGTGGATTTTATGTCCAATAACCAAGTAATTAAAATTACAGAAAAAGGGCGCCGAACTTCATCGGATTTGAAATCTACATTAGAAAGTGAAAAACCTGCTATAGTACATGAGCTTGATCGAAATGTTTTAGAAATTCTTCAAAATAAGGGTCCGTTAACTAGATCAAGATTAGTGTCGCTTACTGGGATAGCACGTTCAACATTGTATGACAGTTTGTTACGATTAATTTTGAAAGGTTATGTTGCTAGATTCTCTGAAGATAGGAGACAGAGGGGTCGGCCAAAGATATATTACAAGATCGCTCATTGAGTTCGTTTTGAGGACCTGTAGTTGGCACCCAAGATAGAATAATTACAAATATTACCTTGGGAATCATCTGGTAAGACTATTTTTATGCCAGAGAAGAAGCGAAGATGGCCTCACTAATTGCAAAATGGCAAAAATGTGGAAAATCCAGCTGCAGATGTAGTGATGGGCTATTTTTACACGGCCCCTATTTCTGGCTTGTAAAATATATTTCAAAGAAGTCGAGTCATAAGAGAAGAGGGAAATATTCCTGGCGATATCTTGGAAAGAATCCCAGAGATGTTTGGGAAAAACTAGAGATATTGGATAAACGCTTTAATGAAAAGTACAATCTATCCCTTTTAAATGCTAAAATACAAAGTTTAAAGCAAAATAGGAAGACAAATAATAATTTCAAGGCTGTTGAACACATTTTAAAGATTTAAGATACCATAGCGGAAAAATAATTGATGTTTTAATGATAAATCATTCTTTAGACTTGAACTAGTCTTATTATTAACAAAAAACAATATCTGGATTAACAAAAACTCTCCAGAAGTCATAAAATAATTACTAGCGTGATACCATGGTATGTGCTTATCTTTTATCTTACTAGAAACTATGGTATTTCCAGTGTAAAAAGGTCGTATAAGCAAGATTATACCCCTGTTCAATCAATCCACTTTTACATTTCGAGTGGAAATACAGGTACTGCTACTGGAATGAATTATTCTGAGAGTGATTGGTGAGAGGACTTCTATTGAAACAGTATGATGAATCAGATATAACTTTAGATGAAATCTTCGAAGGGTATCTCAAATCACCTAAGTTGATTAAACGACGGGATGTTCTTGATAGTTCTTTTGTTCCTGAGAATCTTCCTCATCGTACCGACCAAATCAAGCAATTAGGTTATATTTTAGCTTCTGTTCTTCGGGGTGCAAAACCTAGTAATATTTTATGCTTTGGAAAAACAGGGACTGGAAAAACAGCTGTTTCTAAATATGTACTTAATATTTTAGGTAAGAAAGCACCTCAACATGGGCTTCGTATTGAGGTAGCTTATCTTAATTGTAACACTGTAGACACAAATTATCGTGTTTTTGCTGATTTATGCAGTACATTGGGTATTGAAGTACCGTTCACAGGTCTAGCGACAGATGAAGTATTTTCTAGGTTCAAACTAGGATTAGATCAGCGTGATTCATTATTCATTGTTGTATTAGACGAAATAGATAGTTTGATTAAAAAATCAGGTAACGAAACCCTCTATAATTTGACTCGGATAAATTCAGATTTGAATCGTGCTAAAGTAAGTTTGATTGGGATATCTAACGATTTAAAATTTAAAGAATATTTGGATCCAAGAGTACTCTCTTCTCTTTCTGAGGAAGAACTAGTATTCAAGCCTTATGAAGCACCTGAAATAACTGATATTTTGGTTGAACGAGCAAAGATAGCTTTTCAAGAAAGCACTTTAGCAGAGGGGGTGATCAAGATGATAGCAGCAATAGCGGCTCAAGAGCATGGAGATGCTCGTCGTGCTATCGATCTATTACGAGTTTCTGCAGAGATTGCGGAAAGAGAAGGAGCAGAAAAAATTAGTCAACCACATGTAAAGAAAGCTCAAGGTGCAATAGAGAGAAATACTATAACAGAGGTTATTAGCACTTTACCATTACAATCAAAAATGGTTATTTTATCCATATATACATTAGAGAACATGACTATTAATTCTGAGACGGTTTCTACTGGAGATGTCTATGAAAAATATACTCAGATTTGCAGAGAGATGGGAATGGATTCTCTGACTCAAAGACGTGTTGGTGATCTGATTAATGAATTAGATGCTCTTGGTATAATTAGTGCACGAGTTGTATCTCGTGGAAGACATGGAAGGACAAAAGAAATTCGTTTCAGCATTCCAAAATCCTTGGTTGAATCTACTTTACAAGAAGATAAAATTTTTTCAGGAAAAATGAATTTTTAATTGTATAAAAAAGCAACTTAGAAATTATAATTCAAAGAGTTTTCAGGTCTATTAAGTCCACAGTTCCTGATTTGGTGTCAAGAATAGCAACTACTCCGACAGATGTATCTTTTTCTAAATGTGACTTTTCTATACCTCCTCTCATAAAAGTCCCACACGTGATAATCTTTACCCCTTTGTATTCCTTGAAATACGCCTGATGAAAATGTCCTGAAATAATAATGTTTGGTGTCTTATCTATAACTAAATAATCTTTCCTAAAGGGAGCAAGAGGGTTGAAAGATCCATATTCTGGACAGAGAT
The DNA here is from genome assembly GCA_016839625.1 of Candidatus Hodarchaeota archaeon. Taxonomy (GTDB): domain Archaea; phylum Asgardarchaeota; class Heimdallarchaeia; order Hodarchaeales; family Hodarchaeaceae; genus Hodarchaeum. The sequence continues at coordinate 3,191 of JAEOTY010000489.1, read as the reverse complement.
GGCGATATTCTAGAAGATGTTGTATCCCTAATATTAAGTTCGTTGGTTCTTGTTGGAGATGTTTCTGAAAGAGCATGTCATTTCCTTGGCCATGGAATACTAAGAAATTTAAGTCCTCAATTGAAAAACGAAGAGGATTACCATAACTTTTCAAGTTAGGGAGTTTTAAAAGAGTTTTTCCAATCTGTTTATCGATCCCTGGCTGAGGAAGCACCGTTTGTGTTGCATCATGTTCTCCAGGAATAACTATAATTTGGATGTGTGAAGGAACTTCCTTTAATAGCGTTGCTAAACCTTCATATTGAGCTTGGAGTGAATGAACTAAAATCTCTTGTTTCTGATCTGAGAAACGTCCAACGCCATCCACAAGATCTCCTGCAATAATTATTGTATTAATTTCTTCGCCTCTCAAGTTTAAAAAATTGATTAATTTCGCGAAAATACTTCGTGAAAAGTATTTTGAGCCAAAATGCAAGTCTGCAATGAACAATAACTTATGTGGTTCAGAAGTAGGCTTAAAATGTATTTTTGAAAAACTTGGTCTAATAACATCTTTTCCCCAAAATGCTGTAATATTTCCTCCTCTGAAATTCTTTGGTAAAACCCCTGATATACCAATTACTGAGTCTCGCATAATGTCCCGATATTCAGGGAAACTCTTACTGTCTTGAACCATTACACAATTAGTAATGATTTCACTTTCAGGATCTTCAAGTTGGATCACAAATTTGTTTGTATGTAAAACTCGAGTATCTTGAACCATTCCAATGAGAATTCCATTTTTATTTCGCGGTATTTCTTCTGGTAGGAGATTTCCTTTTAAAACTAATGCTGCATTATTAAGATGTGTTACAAGAATACTAGAAAGTCGTTCGAAACGATCCTTAAACAGTCGGCGAAAAGGTGTAATATCTGGTTTATCAGTGGTTTTTTCTGGGATATCCACTTCAATTTTGATCTGTGAGGGAGGATGATAAGTAGTAGTAATTTTATGTACTGTTTTTTCTCTTGTTTTAAGATACTGTTTTGATTTCTTGCTTTCATGCGGTATAGTATTTTCTTGGTGATCCTCTTTTGGATGTCCAGCTTCGTATTTTGATGTTTTCTTATCTTCATTAGAAATTTGAATCTGTGCTTCAAGATTTTCTAGATATTTCTTCACAGTTTCAAGCTTTATAACAGGAATATTCTTAGGAAATGTCTTAATACTCTCTCTGAGGAGTTCTTCTGAGATATTTTTCTGTAATAAATAATCTAAGGCATCAGTTGCAACATTAAAGTTGTAATCCAAGAATATTCTGACTAATTCCTTTTTTTCCAAGACGAAATAAACTCCAAGAAAGACTGGTAGAGATTGGAATGACGCATAGAAGAGAAATTGACAACGATTTTTTCTCTAAAATTAATGCTGTTAGGTCTTGCTAAAAAAGATAACGATGTATCTCCAATTGGAAAAGGTTACCTTCTCTTTTTTAATTGGTAAAATTTAAGATAACCTAACCAATCGTGGAAAAATATCAACTAAGGTGCAATAGCCCCTGGAGGAATGATTTCCCATTTGATACGCCAGATAAACACCCAATCATGAGCTGTTTTGTATGCAAGCTCATAATAGTTCACATACTCTTCATATTCTTTATGGAGATCAGACCAAATTGAGAAGCCTTTTTCAGTAGGAACATTATCTTTTATTGGAGAATATTGTGATAATCGACTGGTATAACCTTCTTCTGTGGCTCCTTGCGATGCTAACACCCAAAAGACTGAATCATAAAATTTGTCAACATACCCTTGAATATATTGGCCCCGTGAATCATACTCGAGGTAATCATCTTGGTCTATTTGGACTATGTTTCCACTATCCTCTCCAATTCTGACAAACCATGGAACTTTTCCAATATCAGAGTCAAATCCCCAAGTTCCATATCCATCAGAGGTTAAAAGGACGAGATAAGTAACATCATATTGCTTTGCAATTTTCAGAGATTCCCGTGGGTTGAGAACCAACATGCAACCAACATTACCAATTTTGGTAGCATTAAGTGTAGCATTATCAACCAAAATGGTAGTATTAGATAATCCACTAATCCAGTAGCCATAGTCCCACCATGAAGCTACGACATCCCTCGATCCAGTATGATAATCTAACCATCCGATCGCTTCTTGCCAATCATTTCCCAGAATTGCTGATTGTTGATACGGTACAACAGTGAGAACAGAAGCTGCTTGCGTTGACATCCTTGCTGCGTCTGAAGCCATAAACACAGATGCTAGTAAGAAAATTCCCATAAATCCAAAAGCGATTGCAGTATGTTCATTTGATAGTGGTTGTGTAAAGCGAGTTTTTCGACGACTTAGGGTAAACCTTTCTTGAAATGTCAGTACAAAAGGTAATAATGTTTGGTCAATTGCCTTAGCTGCTAATAATGCTATCGCTGGAGCCGATATTAAAGCTAATCTTACCATCGAACCTGCAAAATAAATTGATGTAAGCCCAAATAATAGAAGGAGGATATTTCTTTCAGTTGGTTTTTCATAAAGATAATATATACTCAAAGGGATAAAAAAGATTAAAAGGCCTGTATTTCTGAAAAATGTTGACCAAACGACAATCTGATGCTCGCTAACTGATGCTAAAATTGGAGTTTCATCTCGGAATATCGGTATTAGCACAGTTACAAATTTACCTGAAATATTGGTTAATATACCTGATAAGAAAAGAATAACGACTCCTAGTACGAAAGCAAATCCAATGAAGGGATACATGGGTTTGAGACGATCACGAAATTGGCTAGTATCATAAAAGGTGTTGATATATCGATATAATTCTGCTAGGAACACTAAACCAAGGACTCCGAGAGAGGTTAGTGAATCAGTTGCTAGGAGTGATGCTGGGCCATTTCGCGGGATTAACATCATAATAAACAATGCTATTAGAATAGATCCTCCGTATGCAATAGATAATCGATCTGAGTGTTTTTTGAGAAGCAATAAAATGAATGCATGAAGAGCTATTAAATTAAAGACATATGTTGAAGCTCCCCACGATCCAGATAATATTCCCAAGCATATTCCTGAAAATATTGTAGCAATTGGTGACCCTGTTCTTAAAGCCCGAGCATAAAAATACAGGCTTAATACAAGGAAAAGGATTCCTAGTGCCTCATTGTCAAAAAATCCCACAACAGTTC
>JAEOTY010000070.1 GCA_016839625.1 Candidatus Hodarchaeota archaeon | reverse complement strand
TTGACATCACTAACCAAGGAATTGACTATCAATGGAAGTTTACATTGGAGAATGGCACCGAAATTACAAGTAATACTCTCAGTAGAGAATGGGAGCTTCTAGCTTCAGCTTATCCAGTTCTTCTTGAGACGGATATTGGTACCGCTTCCTGGTTCATTACTATCAATAAAACATTAATTGAAACATATGGAGCAGCTGGAATATTTGATTCGGTTGAATTCACAGAAACCACAATCAAAATTAAAGCTAGTGAATCTTTTGCAAATTTTGTTATGACATTGGAAAATGTGTATGACATCAACACTGGCTGGCTAATAAATGCGACCGCGGGATATGCTTACCTAGAATCTCCAACTGAATTATATGGGGAAGTGAAACTAGCAAGATACACACCACCACCTACTACTACTGAAGCACCTACTAGCTCTGCAGCTGCAACCACTGAAAGTAGTGCTCCTAGTAGTACTACTACTACTAGTAGTATTAGTACTGGCACCATATCGGCATCTACTTCTGGATTCTCTTTTGTTGTAATGATTTCGCTTGTTGTTGTCATCGGAATCACTAGGAGAAAAAAGGAAGTCTAGTGTTAGACAATTTAATTGGCGAAGACTGAGAGAATTTCCCTTTTCTTCATCATTTTTTTCTTCTCAAAACAGTCATTACGAAGAAAAGATTTAAAAACAGAGGTATTTTGTCAAATCCAGCTGAAACCTAGGCCTATTAACGCTCTGATTCGAACCCTCTGTTTCTCTCGAATCTAAACCATTTTCACACGTGGATCCCCTTAGTTACTACGATATCACCATTTCAGAAGCTGCTTCTGGCTTCATAGTATTGATTCTTATTTCAATAATTGTTTTTGTTCTTGTAGTTACAAGATCCCGAAAATGGCCAGATAATGGGTGAAAAATGCTTAAAAGTCTTCTTCTTCTTTTGAAAAGAGCTGGATTATTTTATTGAGAAGGAGATGTTGGTTGTAATAGCAATGGAGATAAGCAGAATTATGAAAAAATCATTGATCACTCAATTAGCTTTGAACTCAACCATTGGTGATATACATCCATTTTTTCTTTTTCTACGGGGAATTTAACAATAATTTCACTAATTTTGTCCATTTTCTTATCAATTGTATATACAACATTGGTTCCAATTATTTTAGCTAGAGAAATTAGATATCCGTCCCAACTTTCCACTTTATAGCACGTAGCTAACTCTAAGGCTTCAATAACAACCTCTTTACGAATATCAGCTATAAAACATGGTGATACCAACCGAAAAGTGTCAAGCAGACTACTTTTAGCGTCTATAGGAGAAACTCGGAGGTACGAAGTCAAAATATGAAATGCTCCTAAGAACGTCGAATTCGGGATACCTAGGTGTTGTTTCCATTGTAAAACAGGTTCTAAGAATTCAACCATTTCAGTTTGGATTGGATTGTCGAAATGAGCGATCACGATACACCCAACATCGATGATGCCATCAATTGAGTTGGAAATATTAGAGTCCAAGTTTTTGTCGGGCATATTCCTCACTGAACCATTTTGGATCACTCGAAACAGCACTTTTAGGGATTGTAAAAGCCTTAATATTTCGTTTTACAAGATTTTCTTTCCATTGGTTGACAGCTTCATGCAAATTAGGGTTAAATACTTCAATTATAAGTCTTCGATCGACTAAATGTATATTGACAGATGTTTCCTCACTCAATCCAAGCTTTTCCCGATAGTTCTTTGGAATTAAAATTCGGCCCTGTTTGTCGATTTTTGTGGTTTTTGCCAAAATATACACCATTTGGGATTTTTTATTAAGATATTAAAAGCTTACGATTTCTCCCCCCAAATTTAATGCAGTGCACTAAAATGAACTACTGTTAAGACAAGTGGAGGTTTAAAAAGACATGAAAAATAAATTTTTGCCTACACACCTGGAAAAGGACCTCTCTTACTCTTAGTTGCGGTGATCGTTCTGATACCATGGTCAAGCGAAAAAAATGAATGGAAAGGATTAGAGTAGTTGCAACGCTGGTTGGTCATGCAACTGATTCCATGACTTTTTGCAGTTTCGTGCAAGTAGAGGATACTAGTTTTAATTCGTGTGCTCTAGGGAGGAGGGTATTATTCTCCCTTAATAAATCATCCTACGATGTCTGCATTCCCAATAACCAAATAAATTTCGCACAGATCAAAATAACCAAATAAATTTCGCACTGATCCAAGGAGAATTGGTTTCAGGTGAATACTTATTCTTAGGAGTTGCCAATACCACGACCTTTAAAGACACTTCTGCACTAGGAGGAACAACTTATTATTATGTCGTCACGGCAATTAATGGTGTTGGCGAAAGTGCCTTTTCTATTGAAGTTAGTGCTATTCCAACTACACCTGCAACAACCCAAGTCACCACTACTATCACAAGCTCTGCACCCACTTCTAAAACAACGACGACATCACAAGCAGCAGCAACTACGTTTCCTGGGGTGTTAATCATTATTGTAGTTTTTAGTACCCTTGTGCTATTTACTCACAGACGAAAGAAAGTGTAGTGGTTGATGTTATAAAACTGATTCTATGACTTGTTGCAGTTCTTGTCGCATTGATTCGTGCATGGCAGTGGAGAATCGAATGAAAACACTGTAATAGAAAATGTTATCCTTAAAAAATTGTGTTAATCTCAAACTTATATCGATCTTATACCAACTAATAATCGCAAAGGTGAGTTTTGAGACGAAAGAACAATTGAAATAGTTACTTCATTAGATTTTTTACCTTCTTTAGCAAAACCTCTAAGTCACGTTTTAATCCGGTCTTAATTGCTAGATCTCTCAAGTAATGCATGTTGAGATGTTTGAATTGCCGTAGTAAGACACTTTTTGCGTCTTCAAAATCTTGGTTTCTATCTGTTTGCCCTCCAGCATAGTCTAACTTTGAGATTATAAGATCTTCAGGTGTTTGGAGAAAAGCCATAGTATCTTCAGTCTCGAAAACTTCTTGATAGATCCGGTTTTTTAATGTATTCTTGGAAATTTCATTGTATACTCCTTGAATATCAAGCTTGTAGGGGAAATTTTTATGTAATATTGTTGCAAGTGATTCTTCTTCGAGGGCAATATTGATATCTTCTATCCCATAATTAAAACCATTATTTCTCAAACATTCACTTAATTGCTTAATATTTTCATCATGCTTTTCAATAACAACATCTATATCTACCGTAAGACGGGGCCTTCCATATTTTATAACTGAAATTCCACCTACGATAACATAAGTGATTTTTGAGCTCTTAAAACATATTATGACTTTTTTAAAGAATTCCTCAAAATCAGTATTGATTGTCAATTTAATCTCCTCAAGTAATTACATGAAAAGGACAATACGAAGTTGTTCGAGGAGTTCCTTTTCGTTAGCATCAGGATTTTCTTTCTTAATCTGTTTAAGTAATGAACAAATAACTGTTTTTGTCATTGATGCAGCAATTTTTGATGATGAACCACCAGTACGTTGAAGAGCGAGAATATCGGTATAAATAGGATCAGTTATTCTTTTTTGCGGTTTTTTCGTTATTTACCACCTATTAGAACATGAATGTTAAGGACATCAAAAAGCACTTATTTGTACTTTTTGTGATCAATAAATCCCATTAAGCTTTTTAAATTCCTCACATCTCTTAATGTGATGAGAATTCTCAATCCATATGTTGTTGATATTATAAAACTGATTCCATGACTTTTTGCAGTTCATGGCGCATTGCTTCATGCATAGCCGTGGAGAAGCGAATAAACACACTGTAATAGAAAATATTATCCTTAAAAAATTGTGTTAATCTATCCTTTTCTTTTTTCTTTCCCTCTTCAGTCACAGTTATGTTGTCCAGCTCAGGTAAGAACTTTTTTCGCATCATAATTTGGATCTGGGCATAATAGCCTTGAACTCGACCAAGTTTTCCCACTCCATATTCTTCAATACTTGCAGCTCCTTTGTAGTATTTTTTCCTTTCCCCAGGCTTTTTTATGATTTTGACAATTTTGAGCTCTTCCATCTTTGATAAAGCCTGAGATACTTTCGTTCGGCTACTCCTAGTTATATTTATGAGTTCATCTTGCGTAATTGGTTCATCTTCGAGAAACATCGCCAAGAAAACGGAAATTAGCTCATCTTCTCCTCCTATTAGTTCTGAACTTAATTCGAGCATGTTCGAGATGAAATCACGTTTAATATCCAATAAAGTATCATCTTCAGTTTCTATTTCTTGAGGGGGGAGTTTGAACTGGATCTCCTGTAAAAGAGTTGAAAAATCTGGGATATAATCCGAATCTTGTAACATTCGGTCTATTAAAGGCTCAACTTTTGCGAATGTCTCTTTATAATAATAGATAGCAACATACAGATACAATAATGTTTTCCGAATATGAGCAGTCGCTGATGTCTGAGGTGAGAGGGCGTCGAGACGAGATAGTAAATTGGGAATGAATGAAAGACTGATCTCTGAGGCAGTCATTACTGCAAGAAAATTATGTTTAATGTAAGGTTCTAACGAGAGCGGGCAGTAGTAATATTTTTTTCGATCATGTGGTTTTTTTGTCTGAAGGATTGGGAATTCGCTAAACATAACTGAAATACGTGACAGTGCCTTACTAATCGTAGGCTTACTTAATCCTGTCAGAACCTCTAAATCATCTGATGTCAAATAGTTTTCAAGCATTAATGCGAATAGAATCCCTGTTATCGTTTCATCATATGCCATAACGTTGTAAAGATGCATCATATACTGGACATAATCGATCTTAACTTGAATAAATGGATCTTTGTCTTCCATTTTGGATAACTCTTCTGTACTTACAGTTTTTCTGTTTTTTATAAATTTTTCCAATTTTTCGAATTTTTGTCATTTTCACAACATTTTTAAAGTACATATACAACAATCTAAACAGAATTAGATAAATAATTGCATAACTGACGCAATTAATAAAAATATAGAAAAAGTATCTAAGAAGATGAAAATTCAAACGGAGTAAAAAAAATTGAGTAATAGTGTTAGTGAACCTGTCCTCGATGTATCTAACCTGACCAAAATTTACGGTCGTGAAATTAACTTTGGGGACAGAAAAATCGTCGGTAATCGTGTTACTGGCGCCCTAAATGTTAGCTTTTCGGTTAAGAAAGGTGAAATCTTTGGTTTTTTAGGCCCTAATGGTGCGGGAAAGACTACCACCATGAGAGCAATCCTGGATTACCTCAAAATCCAGACTGGCACAGTCACTATCTTTGGTCTTGACCACCATGGTGATCGTCTTGAGATTCGGAAACGGATTGGGTATGTCCCTGGTGACATGGCACTATTTGAGAACTTTACTGGGGAGGAACTCTTACAGTACTTTAGCAAATTTCGTCCCATCAATGAGGAGTTTCTTGCTGAGCTTCGACAAAACTTTAGAGTGAAGCTCCAAAAGAAAATTAAATCACTTTCTACAGGAAACCGCCAACAGGCTGGTCTGATTGCAGCGTTAGCTGCGAAACCTGATTTTCTAATCCTTGATGAACCTACAAGTGGATTAGATCCTCTAATGGCCGCAAATTTCCATAAAATTATTAAAAAACTCAGTAACGAAGGATACACAATCTTTCTAAGTTCTCACGATCTTGCTGAGGTTCAAGCGGTCTGTGATCGCGTTGGGATCATTAAGGAAGGAAAAATGATTCTTGTTGAAGCAGTCGAAGATCTGAAAACAAAATTTATGCAGAAAGTGAGGATTAAATTTAATGGAACAACCATCCCTTCCGAGGAAGAAATCACGAAATTAAACACTGTTATTTCTGTTGAACAGACAAAAAAGAACACCTTCGTGTTGAAGATTAAAGAAGATGTGAATGAACTGTTGAAATGGCTCTCTAATTATGATGTCAAACGTTTTACCTGTGAGGATGCAACTCTTGAAGAAATCTTCCTCCAGTTTTATGAGTAGGTGATGTAACAATGGTACATGTTTATTTGAAGAATTTAAGAAAGTCCTGGTTGACTGGTTTAGTACCTCCTTTGGTTGCGGCCGCTTTTGTGGGCATCGTTGCCCTGAGTTTTCCAACCATGATCGATACAATTCTCGAAAGACTGGGCACAATGAGCAGTCCCATTTATAAAGCCATATTAGGCGATTTGGGTCTTGAGGATCTTGGATTGACTTGGCAGGCTGTCCTGTTCATGTATGGCGGAGGTACAATGAATATCCTTGTCCTCTTCGTTGCTCTCTTTATTCCTGCCCGAATATTATCCACTGAGATTGATAAGAACACTTTAGATGTTATGTTGAGCTATCCAATTCCTAGGTGGCGGTATTTATTAGAAAAATATGGTGTCTATATCACTTACAGTCTCTTGTTTCCTATGGCCATCGTTGTTTTTATGATTGGTTTGACACTGGTTATGGATATGGTGTACCCAGAAGGATATGCCTATAATGATGTTGTATATCACTATGTGATCAACACTGATCTTGTTGTCAATTATGCACTCGGTATTTTCTTGCTTCTCTTTGCATTAGGTGCTTTATCTTTGCTTTGTGCGACAATTTTTTTGGATTCAAACAGGTCTTTAACTGCCGCTGGTGTATTAATTGGAGGCCAGTATATGCTAGATGGCTTAGGTGGATTGTTAGATCCTTCAGGAGAACTTGGAATCCAACTCTTTTCTCTATTCCACTATTTCAGTCTTGGCACTCTTATCGAGACTGGAATGCTTCCATTTAATGATATAATCATTGTTACTGGAGTTGGTATCCTCGCACTTCTTGGAGCACTTACTATCTTCCATAAGCGAGAATTTGCAATTTGATTGACAAAACTAGTTATTGATACACACTCTCCCTTTCTTCCTTTCTTTTTTTTAGTGACTATTTCAGATGGATCGTACAGATTTACTTGATATTCTAATTACATCAGGTAATACCTCCAGGATGACGATCTTTGTAGGCAGTATGGATGAAAGACTAGGTTCCACT
>JAEOTY010000488.1 GCA_016839625.1 Candidatus Hodarchaeota archaeon | reverse complement strand
TAGGAAATTACATGGTGCATTTGCGAGAGGATGTTTTTCCTAAATATGGAGTTAAAGCAGCAATTTATGGTCACGCATCTAAAGGACTCATTCATACACGACCATTTATAAATACAAAAGATCCAAAAGATCTTGAAATTGTAGAAAAAATCGCGGAAGAGGTAAATTCATATGTTATCAATCTTGGAGGATCAATTTCTGGTGAGCACAATGAGGGAATGATGAGAATAAACTTCGTCAAAGAATTGTATGGGGAAGAACTCTATGAGAAATTTGAACAAATAAAAATACTATACGATCCTAAGAATATTCTAAATCCCGATAAAAAACTTACTGATAAAGAACATCGTATAGTGAACAATCTTCGCTTCGGAGGAGAATATTCAACGATTGATATCGAACAAAATCTTCATTGGGAGCCAGAATGGGGATGGAAGGATGTAATTGAACAATGTCATGGATGCGGAAAGTGCACAGTGGATTTATTACCCCAAAGAGATTGCCCTGTCTACCGTGTGAAAAGGGATGACAGAGGGGAGCTAGCCTCACCAAGAGCTAGAGCTAACTTGATGAGAGGAATTATATCAGGACAATTAGATTATAACCTCTTATATTCTAAAGAAGCTAGAGAAATTATAGAAGACTGTGGAGCGTGCATGATGTGCACAGTTGACTGTCCTTCAGGAGTTAATATTCCCAAAGCAATGTTTGACGTAAAAACTATACATTATAAGAAGTCAAAATGGCCGTTCATCGGAAAGATACCAAGGAGTAATTATTTCACAGGCAATTATGGATTAATAGCTAAATTAGGTAGTAAATTTTCTCCTTTATCAAATATTGGCTTATGGGGCCCGAATAAATATTTCATGCAACTTTTTGCTGGAGTTCATCATAAAGCGAATTTTCCGAAATTCCGTCGTAATACTTTCCAGAAATGGTTCAAAAATTATCGAAAAACGAATCCTCCTCCAGAAAAACCAATAAAAAAGGTCGCCATTTTCCATGGATGTTTTGCTAATTATACTGAAAACACTGATATTGCTATCGCTCAGGTTCAAGTGCTTGAAAAAAACAATATTGAAGTTGTAGTCCCTAAAAAACAAGTTTGTTGTGGTATCCCGCTCCTTGCAAATGGTCTAGGTCAAATGGCTAAAAATAATGGAGAAAAAAATGCAAAAATATTCGCAGAATATGTCAAACAAGGATACGATGTTATCACTCAATGCAGTTCTTGCTATGCCACTCTAAAAGATCAACTCTATGAAACACTGGCTCGTAACGATGAAGCAAAATCAGTAAGTGATAATACATATTTCTTCTCTGATTATATTCTAAAGATACTTGAGGAAGGCAAGTTAGATACAGATTTCAACGGAAAAACAAAAATAAGTCTTAGTTTTGGATATCATGAACCGTGTCATCTTATTAGTACTGGAAGTAAAGGAATTTCACTTAAATTGTTCAAAGACCTCGAAATCATCGATTTGAAACCGTTAAATACGGAATGTTGTGGACAAATTGGTTCTTGGGGCTTTAAATCAAAGAATTATAAATATAGTCAAATGATTGCTGAAAGATCTTTGTATCCTGAAGCAAATAGAGATGATATCGACGCACTGGTTACCGATTGTCCGACATGTAAGCTCCAACTTCTAAATGTTGGTAAAGAAATCTATCACCCGACGCAAGTTCTTCGAGATGCTTATGGTTTAGAGAAGCTGTAACTTTACTTTAAAAGTTACAAACTACTCCTGTAAGTAATTTGATGGTAGAATTAAGTTTCATTAAAATTTAAAAGAGGAATATTCTTTTCAATCCACTTTATTTTTCAAAACGACCCAAAAAATATCTGTTGGGGTCAAAAGACCTTAGAAGTTGTAGCCAATCTACCGAAGGTGCTGATAATTGCTTTAGAGGATGTCTTATCTCTAATTCCCAACCGATAATTTCTCTGATATTATCAACAATCTGATCTTTATCTGAAACATCTCCGATGTATCCAGTTAACACAAACGTCTCTGAGTTAACTCTTTCAAAAATCCCTTCAGTTGTTACACAAATCGAAACATTATTACCTGGAACTGTTATGTAAGGAACTTCAACAGGAAATCGTCCTGCTCTAAGGGGAATAAGCACAATAATTTCACAGGAATTTGACCCTACATCATTGGCACCTCCAGAACCAAATAAAATGAACGAATTTACTCTTGTAGAATTAATATTACCATATTGATCTATCTGTCCTGCACCCAGGACGCCAAGACTCTTTGTAGATCGTAATACTGCTCCAAGGGCCGAGATAGAGTCGATCACAGCTGTTGATGAACGAAGATTATTGAACTCGAAGATATAAGGACTAGCAGGCCTAGGTTGGTAGCCATAAAAACCTACTTCTGCAAGAAGATTTACGTTTTGACTACCTCCATGAAGGGAATTTGCTGCAAGCCATGCTGCTAGATTAGATGCTCCTTGTCCTGCTAAGATGGTTGCATAGCCTTTCTTCTGAACTCTCTCCTTTATAATCTCAGTAGCTACCCAAATCATGTTCTCGACTGGTGTGGCGGGTTGATCTGTTTGGATATTAAGTTTCTTGTCTGTTACTACCCATTTCCAATAATATTCATCCAACCGACCACAATTGGCGGACAAACATTCCAAGCCAACTTTCTGTAGGTAGGATTCTTGATTTGTATTATGGACCCATTCTTTCATCCAGGCAATGATATGCTCCTCATCTTTTGCTGATTCTCTAAACTCGATCAAATAGTCAAGATCTATATCATAACCAGCTCCGTTTGGACCGTAATGAGAACCAGGATGACCACCAAAGGGTGATTCAGATATAAATTCAACCCTTCCACTTGGAAGCATTGTACACTGACAAGTGTTAGCTAATTTTCGGATTGTATTAGTATCTACAATTCTTTCGGCGGTCAAAATAACCTTTTTACTTGCATAACAACCCCAAAGGTTTTCACTGTAAGGGGGGAAAAAAAGGGCATTTCCCAGTGAATCAGCAACCCAACTATGGACAAAACTCACATCGGGAACCAGTTCTTTTACAATAGCAATGTCTTGGGTCGGATTAAAGGGATTGGAAATTGTTTTGAATGAATGTTCATTGTC
>JAEOTY010000487.1 GCA_016839625.1 Candidatus Hodarchaeota archaeon | reverse complement strand
ATTTTTATGATATCAATGGCATTTTCGGAATCAAGATCACCAGTGGGTTCATCTGCTATTATTACTTGAGGATCATTAGCTAAAGCACGTGCAATACCAATTCGTTGTTTTTCTCCCCCCGATAATTCCGCTGGATAATTATCTCGTTTATTATACATATCGACTCTTCTTAACAGTTCCAAAGCTCGAATTTTTCTTTTCGTCGCAGAAATATTAGCAATAAGCATTGGATACTCAACGTTTTCTCGGGCTGTGAAGGATGGATGCATATTATAGAATTGGAAAATTATCCCAATTTTGAATCGTCTTAAATCACACAAATCTGAATCACTTAGAGAATGAAAATTGTCCTTCACAAGTTGAATCTTTCCTCCTGTGGGTTTATCTAAGCCAGCTAATAAATTTAATAGCGTTGTCTTTCCAGATCCAGAGGGGCCAATGATCGCGATAAATTCTCCCAGGAAAATTTTGAGATTGATACCATTAATTGCTTTTACTACCTCAGCTTTACTTATGTAATAACGTTGTACATCCTCTAAATGGTAGAGAACTTCTTTAGCAATCATTTCTCTTTGCTCCGATTACGCTCATGGAAAGGAATTAATTCGATTCGTTTATCATTAATTTTCACTTTCACAGACTTTAGCTCCTTAAACTGTCGCATAACCTCATGAGGTAGTCGTAAATTACCTTGTGAATCTACAATGACGATTTGTTCGTCGTAATCGATGTCTGGAGTTTCCTTCGATCTAACATGATATGTAGTAAGTCTTCCGTCTTGAATTTTGAAGGTTTTATCAGTCATCTTTGCAAAACGTTTATCATGCGTAACAACAAGTATAGACAATCCCAAATCTTGATTTAACATACTAAAATAATCAATAATAACTGTTGTAGTAAGGCTATCTAACTCTCCTGTGGGTTCATCAGCTAATAAAAGGGTGGGTTCATTAGCTAAGGCAACAGCAATAGAAACTCGTTGTTGCTCACCCCCTGAAAGCTGAGATGGTTTACGATATTCCTTGCCTTCAAGACCAAGATGAGTTAATAAATCAATAGCTTGTTCTTTTTGATGCCATGGAAATTTCCCCGAATAGCGCATTGGGAGCATAATATTCTGTAAAACATTCAAACTCCATATTAGATTATCACGTGGGTCTTGGTACATCACACCAACATTTTGGCGATATTCAAGAAGGTTTTTTCCAGTGAAACGATTTACTAGTTTACCCTCGAACCAGATCTCCCCTGAACTTGGTTGGTCAAAGGCACTAATTAGACGTAAAAGAGTCGATTTGCCTGCACCTGAAGGCCCAATGATGGAAATGAGTTGACCTTTGTTAATTGCTAGATCTAATCCACGTAAAGCGGGAAACATTAACCCCTCTATTGGTGACGGATAAATTTTGATCAGGTCTTTGCATTCCAACAGCACTCTTCTCATTCCACCTTCAAAATTTGAGAAATATTCGCTCGAATTGCAATAAAAGATGTTATAAAGCCACTAATTAGTATTACTAAGAAAATAGATCCATAAATCAGTATGATTGAGGAAATATTGAAAATAAGAGTTAAGGGTGGTCCATAGTTGAACATTGGTGCACCAAAATTAACAAAACTCATAATTAGCAAGGTTCCAAAGATTCCTCCAGGAACACCACTAATCAGAAATAATAAAAGCGGTTCAGAGAACATCAGAATGAATATTTGGTTATACTTCATCCCTAATGCTCGGCTAAGACCAAGTTCAGTTGCTTGACTAGAAATTCGTGTAACTGTAAAAAGAATAATAACGATTAGAGTCACACCTAAAGCTGTTAAATAATTAAAATTCGTGATTATCCAGAGGAATTTACTAATGCTAGAATCGATATCGAAGGTTAATTTTAGCTTTGTAGAACGTATATCATTATTATCAAGTCCAAAGTCAGCGGAAAGATTTTGAATTTTTTGAATTGTTTCATCTGACTCATAACCAGAAAGAATTGTACACCAGACTTCCTCCTTTAATTTTGTTATTCCAATTCCCATGGTTACTGTCAGATTGTGTAACGATGAATGGGTTGTGATCAGGAAACGGTCTTCTTCGCTCCCCCTTGAGATCAAACCAGGCCAGTAGTCAGTTATATCTTCAATTGTAACCTCAATATGCTCGGATCCAGCAGTAATTACGTATTTATCAGAAATTTTTAGGTTTTCAAGGCTTGAAGAAACAGAGTCGATGATGACGGGATTACTTTGAGAAGAAGTGTAGAGCGAGGAAACCAGACGATCAAGAGATTTGTCGTCATAGTTATTTTGCCAAAAAGCAACATCCACAAAAGTTTTTTCAATCCCTAGAATTTCAAAGGTTTTCCATTTCGAATTCTCCTCGATGGAATACCATAATCTTGAAACAAGAGTTGCATTTAAACCAGGTGTATTATCTAATTGAGATGCAAAATCATTAAGATTAGAAAGATTGAATTGGGCAGGTTCAATAAATATTTTAACATCACTCCCAGCACTATAATATACCGAGTGAATTGAGTGTTGAAAGATCGAATTAGGAATCATAGATAATATCATAAGAAAACTAATTGTGCATGTGAGTAACAGGGTTGTTCGTTTTGTAATTCGAGCATTAATCGCTAAATTTCTTGTAGCTACAGCAATAAGTCGCCAATCTTTCCCCCAAAAAACGCTTCCAAGACGATATAAAATGGGTAAAATGAACCGATTAAAAGCCAAAATAAAGCCAATTAGTAATGATATCGGACTAAAAATCACTAATATCAGAATAACAGGTAGAAATAGTGTTATACCATCCACAGCCCCTAGATTAGCCTTTGGTAATATATTCATTATCAAAGTTAGAAGTAGAGTCCCTAATATTCCTTGGGTTAATAGAAAAATATCAACGTTTCCTCTAATTTTGCCTGGTATGCGTTTTTTCTTCATACTTGCTTTTTGATCAAGTTCACTTACACCTGATTTTGCTAATCGAATGATTGTTCGGAGATGAGCTACCAGAGCAATGATAAAACCTAGTAAAAATATCAAACCTAGATTATCTGGGGAAATAATTACTTTATTCGGAATTAGGTTCGTGTCAAATGTCAGAAATCCCATTGTCATCGTCATTAACATAGAAAAGGGAATTCCTATGATTATCCCTAATATTGTAGCTATTAATGAAATAACTAGTGTTTCAAAAGTCAATATCAGGAAAATAAATGTGGAAGATAGTCCTCTCATTTTGAAAAGAGAAAGCCCTTTTTCCCTGTTCTCATTGATTATTCCTAATGAAAAATTGATCAGGAAAAGAGTTATTATGAATACAGGCACGCTAAATGTCATAAAAGCTAAGAAAAGACTATTAAATTCATTAATCTTATTACTCAAGGTATTGTAAGCCGATCCATCAGAGTTAAAGTGATAATCTTCTAAGTGAAAACCCCAACTAGTATCTACCGCATAATAATATAAATTATGGACTACAGATACAACATTTCTTTCAGTAATAGCTGTAGAATTGATTCTATAAAGAAAGTGGATAGTTGAAGTAAAGGGGTAACTTGATGTAGTTAATAATTTCAACTCAGAATCCATTGTTTGAAGAAGAGAAATGTACTTCTCAATATCAGTAATAAATGTTGGATCACCTGAATAAAAGCGGAGGTCCTTTAGGGGAGAATTGCCTGTTATTGATTCAGGAGTTATAATACCCGAAATGATTAATGTAAAATTGTATTTTTTTCTGACATCAGATTGCGGACTAGGGTAATATCTTTTGGTGATATTTAATTTCTCACCAAGATTAAGAGTGATATTCGTTGGATTATAGAGTATCACCTCATCAAATGTTGTTGGAAGAGCACTCCCTTCTATACAATCATTAAGAATTGACTCATAAATAGTTATTCCGAGTAATTCTACAGTGTCGCTTTGATTCATAAAATATTGACTATGTCGTGATTCAATGGATGGAGAGAATAGATGAGGTATAACAATGCCATTTAGATTTGATTCATTAATTTTTTTCTCTAAAGCTTCCTTCCTACTGAGAATATTAATACTGCTGGAAGGAGAAATACCCTCATCCCATGCCTTATAACGATAAGAATAACCATCGAATTCAGGTTCCTCTAATAACTCCAGGTAGAAGTTTGTTTTATCAGTTTCTAAATACATAACAAAAGCTGCTATTAATGATATTGCAATAGCCAATCCTACTACTGTAATTGATGATCTCCGCAAATTAACTCTTATGAGTTGGAGTAATAGTTTTAAACGTCCTAAAACGGTGCTTAATCGGTCCACAGTATCACCCCTCCTGGTAAATCCTTTAAGTGAAGATTGATGCTTAAAACTTGGAAATACACTCTTGTTTTTCCCCTGAAAGCGTGACCTCGTCCCATTTTGTCACCCAAAATCTAAATCTTTAGAGAAGTTTTAAGAAATGCAACTTTCTAGGAAACTCACAGATATTTAACCTTTCCTATGTTCACATAAATTTTTTCTCAAGATCCAGACCACAAGATATTCTAACGCGTCAGTCTGCTTACGATTTGAGTTTCCTCTAAGGAATAATCCTGTTTGTTGGCGTGGGGTTATTATTGGATACTTAATCTATCGATTGGTGATTTTGATTAGTTTCAAGATAAAAATTGTATGGAATCTTAGTCAGAGAAATGGCCCGAACTACCCATGCCACTAATATTTTTTCTGATTATAGAGATCACAATTGTTTTGGTCTTCTTTCATACAGAGAATTAGTTTGTACTAGTAACAATAACATTTTCGGTTTTAGAAGAAGATATTCTAATAATTATTGATAAGAGCAGACTTATGAAAAGGTTCACAAATATTACAATTAATAATAACATAATAAAATTTAAAGCCGTATAATCAATTTCAAAAATGAAATCTCCCGCATGGAATCCTGATAGTAATAACAAAATAGTTATCAAATAAGGAATTGATAGAATTGCAACGCATAACCCAGTTATAATGTAAATCCCCGAAAAACGCGTCCTCTGTATTGTACCTGCCAAACAGCAGGATATTAATAAGAGGAAGATGAATGTGTACTCAAAGGATGGAATATAGTTATTTTCTAGAAAATATGGATGATATCCTTTCTTAAATAGACTCCAAGGAAACATTTCAGCAATGTAAATATTACGAAATTCATATCCCATACCCCATACTCCATACCGACCTAATGGAATGAAACGAAGTAAGAGATAAAGACCTGTAGTACTGTATAAACTTAACAGCCTCGCTCGTATCAAAGTATCAAAGCCAGAAAAATGATTCTCTATCTTTCTTACAAATGATGACATAAAATCGGCCATCTCTGGTCTTCGATTTAGGATCTTTTCCCCGTAATCCTATCTTGTTTCCTGTATATCATCCTCCATTTAAATGAGGTTGTGTGGTGTACAACACTTCGAAATTATTATATTTGATTATAACATTCAACCAATTTTAGTTAACTTTATATATAAGATTAGCTCACTATGTATAACATGTCAACATCTTTCTTAACGCTTAAGTACCCATCGACATCACAGATGGAGATCTGGCAACTTAAGAGAACTCAACTGACAGGGAAACAAATCGCGGAACGAAAGCAAATATCACGCGCAGCTGTGAGTAAAACTTTAAAGGAAGCCAATAAACGAGTCATGGCACTTCTAGAGAATGGCGCTAGAATGAATAAAATCCACCT
>JAEOTY010000486.1 GCA_016839625.1 Candidatus Hodarchaeota archaeon | reverse complement strand
GATTACAAGTCTGTCGCTCTACCAACTAAGCCACAGCGGCTTTGGAAGTTTTCATCAAAATTCCTTAATTTGCAACCCGCTTTTGTCGTACGTGAGTTTTTTATCGAGACTTTGCACACCTTGCTCCTAATTCCTCCCCGTCTGGATGAATTTAAATTTGTTTCATATCAATTCGAGATATCGTCGGTTACGAATATACAGAACTCTTATTCCTTTTCTACGAGCTAACTTTTTCAATTGGCGGTCATTAGTTGCGATGATCCCATTTCTTTCTTCCCCATATTCTAATAGAGTGAAATCAATATTGCGATGGTTATAGTGAGTTGGCCATTGCTGGCAATTTTTATGGACAAATTCGAGTGCAAAACGAGATTCAAGTTGAACTTTTGGATTCCCTTTCCGATTTAATTTCTGAAGCTCTGAAAGAATGGGTTTCAATACAATTAGTACCCGATTTCCGGGAATTACACGATCCAATTCGAAGGATAAATTAAAATTGGGTATTTGAACAAGTGCCATCAAAAAATTCGTGTCTAAGAAAATAGATGTAGAAGTATCACTCAAAGCGGGTGAATTTATTTCATTCGTTGTTCTATCCCACCTTTGATAACTCCCCATCCGATTAATCGCCACCTACGATCAATTTGACGACTTATTGCAACACGTGTACCTATCTCTGCACACACTGGAATACGGAGATCCACTTGAATAAATTTCTTTTTTGTCAAACTTACTTTACCAACTGTTTTTGCGGTTCCCACACTTAACATAAGGTTTTCATTTAGTTCAATGTTTTGAACCGTAGTTTGAATCTCACTACCTACAACGCGCTCCATTAAGTGACGATCAAGTTGTAAACCGCTCCAAACTGGAGGTAATTCATCAGGATATCCAACGATTTGTCCTACGAGGGAATCACTTTTCGTAAGAGAAGGATCAAGAAATGTTCCGATACCAATAAGCCCTCCTGGTAAAGCAGTTTCTAGTTTACCAAATCCGCAGCGTAAACTAGCAACTTTTGTACTAATGACTTGCCATTTGCTCCCCCTTCGATTTCCTGGGCGTATTTCTATCTCTTCACCGACAGAGAATTTTCCTTGAATGATACTTCCTCCCACGACTCCTCCATTAAGTGTAGTAGGGGATTGTCCTGGTTTATTCACATCAAAAGATCGCGCAACCAGCATACGGGGAGTAAGAGTTTGATCTCGTTTTGGTGTAAGTAAGTTCTCCTCAATGGCTTGTATTAACATATCAATATTAGTATGATGAACAGCACTAATAGGAATAATGGGAGAGTTTTCTTTTCCAGAAGAACTGGAAATAAATTTCTTTAAGTCCTTAAAATTCTTAACAGCTGCTTTTTCAGAGACTAACTCAATTTTGTTTTGACAAACAATAATATCTTCCATCCCAATAATATCCATCGCTGCAAGGTGTTCACGAGTTTGAGGCATCGGTACTCTTTCGTTGGCTGCAACCACCAGAAGCGCCCCATCCATGATACTTGCTCCTGATAACATTGTTGCCATTAACACTTCATGTCCAGGAGCATCCACGAATGCAACCCGTCGTAAAAGTATTGTTTTCTTTCCGCAGATTGGGCACTTTTTTTGAGTAGTATATTTTGCTGGACTTTCACAATCTGGACATTCACGGAATTCTGTTTCAGCATATCCTAGACGAATAGAAATTCCTCTTCGAATTTCTTCACTATGAGTATCAGGAAATTTCCCAGTCAGAGCTTCTGTCAAAGTAGATTTTCCATGATCGACATGCCCAATCATCCCGATCGAGATTTCTGCTTGCATAGGCCGCTCTGGCGGAGTTTTTTTCTTCTTAGCTGGAGCTTTTCTCTTCTTTCTTGTCATAGGAATCCTCGATTATGAGTCATAATAACTCTTCAATGGCTTTACTGCTTTTATCTCGGTCAATAATTTTGAGATTTATCTGATAAATATCCTCACTGATCATCCCGCCTCGGACACGTTTTCGCCGTCTTTTCCCTTTTCTGGTTGGTTTATATCCAACTGCTCTATGGCCAATAAGAATCCGTTTGGGCATAGCTCCTTCAACACCCGGAGACATTGGAAAACCAGCGTGATCTGATCCACCAGTTATTTTAAATAAATAACCTTCAAAACCTATGAAATTCCCCTCGAGCTCATCTCCGACCTTTTTTCCAATCAGATGACGGGTCATTACGTCATCATCAATTTCCTTTTTGTAACTCTGTTTGGCATCAGCTAAATTAAGTTGAAATCTAACCATTTTTTCATCCCATGTCTTTTTACCAGACTCACCTTGGTAAATAATCTTGGAGAACTATTCTCAATTGTGTATCGGGTTATACGTGTCAATTCGTGTCAAACCTTTATCTATTCATAATTGTTATCATAATTCTTTACGAGAGTTTCACCTTGAGATCTTTCATTTGATGAATATTTCTTCCGATCCCTCTTACCTGCAAACGAAAAGAAAGGCATCAAAAAAGAATTACTTGCAAACTGGGACGAGTGCTCAGATTATTTTATGTTTTATCCTTATTTGGCTAGGAATAAGTCATAATGCCCAATATTTATTTATAATTCGTCGTTTTATTTCAATTAGTTCAGTTAGAGCGTCCATTTCAGTTCCAGAAAGTAGCTTTTCTTCTAATATCTTCCTAGCATGGGCTTCAGGAACATCTACCCATAACTCATCGCCTTCTTTTATTTGACGTCCAGCAGTAGGCCCTTTAATAGCAACCGCTGCCTGTTCACTTACTTTCGCTTGAGGAATATTTTTCCCCTGATCTTGAATTTGCTGTAAAAGCCCTATTCTTATGTTTTCTCGATTAACTAGATTTACTTGAGGAGTTAAGACTCCAGATAAAACCTCGATCCCAATAATACATGGCTTACTCTGTCTGAAAACGTAAGGTAAAACTTTGATTTTACTAGGACGAACGATATCTTTGAGTGCTTCCTGTGCAAGACGTTGTGAAACCTCATATTGATATTCCTCATACTCCTCTGCCAAACGATATATGATATCATCCTGGATAATAGGGATCTCCAATTTATTCGCCTCCTCTTGGGCATCTAGGAGTATATCTGTACGAAATCCCAAAATGATACCATAATACTTATTTTTCTCTTTGGATAAAGAAGCTTGATATACATCCTTTTTGGTCACACTACCAACTGAGGCAAACCGAATTTGAACATTTGAGTCTCGTAAAAAATTCACAAGAGCTTCCAAGGATCCTAATGTGTCTGCTTTTACAATTACTCCAGCCTCGTCAGTTTCAACAAGAATACTTGCTAATTCTTCCTCTATTTGTGCTATCGCATTTTCGACATCGTCTTCTTCTGTTACATAAAGTGAAGATCCTGCAATCGCTTCATCGATATTGGGAGCTGCCAATTTGACGCCAATTGCTGCCACAGCTTGGTCAACATTATCAAATTTATTACGGGGATCACGGATTTCATCCAAATCTTTGGGTACTAATATTGCGCGAACATAGGTCGAAATTGAACCATTTATTCCTGCAAGAACAATGTGGGAATTCTGTTTGATGATTCCATCAAAGAGAATTACATCAAGTGTCGTACCGATTCCTACTTCCTTCTTCACTTCTAAAACTACACCTTTTCCTTTATCTAAATGCAATTCTAACTGAGTCTTCAAATATTGTTCAGTAAGACTTGCTAATACAAGAAACATTTCGGGAATACCCTCACCTGTTATTGCAGAAGTGGGAATGATGGCAATATGCTTGGCAAAGTTCTTAATACGGTCAAATCGTTCTGGTTCTAGGTTAAAATGACTAAGTTCAGTCATAATTTCATAAATAATAGATTGGAGAGCATCTAAAGCACCCTTGGACTGCTTAGATAGTGATT
>JAEOTY010000485.1 GCA_016839625.1 Candidatus Hodarchaeota archaeon | reverse complement strand
GCTATAAGAATAGCTGAAAAAACAGCAAAAGAAGCTGATTTTGATCTTTTGAATCTTTTTAATCCTAAATCCACCGCTATAACTCTTAATAACGGCATGATTGTTCCCTTTTGAAATCCGAAAGATTTTATTCTTTAATTGAGAAATAACTGATCAATCACTTTTCCAATTGCATTTTATTATTTTATGGTACAATTATTGAAACTTATTAAATCTTCAAAAAAAGTACCTGTTTTCTTACTCGAAGCCAGATAATTAGAGGAAATATTTGAGCTAGTTATTACACTAACTGAGTTTCTTAAAAGGTTTTATCTTGCGTCCTCGCACCACCGTTTATTCTCAATGATTTTTTGACTCTTAAAGCGACTCTTCTATATCAAAGACTATTAATAGATCTATAGATAGTACTATAGATAGTTGTGATTTTCTTGAATATAAGTGAAATACGGTCGAAATGGGAGATTGAATACAAGAAAGGTTTTGCTAAGCCTCTTATTCTGCTCGTTCTCGCAAAAAAGGAAAATTATCCTTATCAAATCACTAAAGAAATACAAAAAATGACTAACGGAGAAGTATTAGTTGCAACATCGAATATTTACCCAATTTTAAAGAATCTGAAAGAACAAAGCTTGATCACTGAACATAAGGACGAGGAAAAGCGTCGAGTTATGTATTCCATCACTAAAAACGGCTTAACTCTTCTTAACAATATAACAGAGTCTCTACGAGTATATCTTAGAGCAATGCAACAAATTATTGAACCAAAGGGAGTTGAGATCACAGTTTGACAACTCACATACAAAACAATTCGATTGAACTTTATTTACGTAAGATTGAACAATTATTTCCTTATTCGAAAAAAAGACGGAGGGAAGCCCTTGACTATCTGAAGCAAGATGTAAAAGATGCTATGAAGAATTCAAAAGAAACGGATCCGATAGAAGTTTTCGGATTACCTCGTGATGTGGCCAAAAGCTTTAGTCTTAACTATAACTGGGAAACGATGCCCAGTGGATTTATAACACGGGCAGCAGCGTATATTATTGATGTTTTCCTAAGTTTTGTGTTATTTTTTTTATTATATCAACGGATTGAACCTTTCCTTAGCTACCATAATTATATAGAACCGATTTTACCTATTATCCCTAGACTTTTACAGGACTTTCTTCTTCTTATTCCTGTGTGGATGCTATCTTTTTATCATGTAATAATCTTAGAGGGCCTTTTCTCAACTACTGTTGGAAAAAAAATCTTTGGATTAGTTGTATGTGATTTATCAGGCATTCGAATCACATGGCAACAAGCAGCAACACGAAATTTATCCAAGATTTTGCCAGGACTGATTGTGTTTGAAATCATTAGTGGAAATTATTTTTCTGATAGAAAAGAACAACGAATATTAGATATGATAGCAGAAACAATTGTAGTAACAATGAGGAAAGATCTAGCCAAGACTGGTCATCTTAATTCGTATCAAACAGAAACTAGAAGTAATCAAATTTTATATCAAACCGAAATTAGTAACCATATTTCAGATCAGACTAGAAATTATTTACTCAAGATTGAACGATTACTACCATACCCAAAAGAGAAAAGAACAGAAGCCATTGAGAATTTAAGGGTTGATGTTGAAGAATTTATAAAAGATTCAGGCAAAACAGATCCATTGGAAGCTTTCGGATCACCTCGTGACGTGGCAAAGAATTATTGCGAGAATTATGAGTGGACAACGACACGTGCAAGTGTTGGTACCCGTTCAATGGCATACTTTATTGACACTATAATTAGCCTTGTTTTTTTCTTCCTTGGATATCAAATTATTGCAATCATCGCCCGACTTTACCAATTTGGCTTAATAGAGCCCCTTGTTGAGAATTTTTCTTTTCTTAGTTGGGAAAATCAATTGTTGGTTGTTCTTTTTTATGGTCCTTTCATCATAATTACATTTGCATTATGGTGGATAATATGTTTGGGTCATCCTCTGATTTTCGAGGGAATTTTTTCGACCACAATAGGAAAAAGAATCCTTGGATTAGTGGTTTGTGATATTTCAGGTATTCGAATCACTTGGAATCAAGCTATTATACGTAATTCAACCAAGCTTTTGCTAGGAACGATTGTTTTTGAAATTGTGGCCACATTAGTCTCTCAAAATGTGGACGACCAACGACGTATATTAGATATAGTAGCAGAAACGGTCGTGATGAAGAATTTTCAGCGATTAAACTTCGCTAAAATATTATTAATTCTTTTATCCTCTCTTTTAATTCTATATTACGCCACAATTTTTTTGGACACAATAAACAATATACTTTTTAGTTGGTTAATGTGACTTATTAACAACTAGAGGCTAGCTAGACTAGTGTCTCTTAGGTAGATGTATGGAAGATGAAATTAAAGGATTTACTACAGCGAATAAAAGGAACCTATTGGATTATTAAGACCAACATTCGTTCTAGCACTCTTTCAGCATTTAGTTTGACATTAGCATTGGTACTTATTGTAATTGTTATGACTGGCCCAAATGCAACGGCAGATTTATTACTTGAAGAGAACTTGAAAGAGAAAGAATTTTCTCTAGAAAGGTCTCTCTATCCTAGGAACTTAGAGGATTTTAACTATGAAAATTTAATTAACCTAAATAATACAGTTAGTGATCTAATTAACGAATACCAAATATCTGAACCATGGCTGTTCATACCCCAAAGAATAATCTCGGGGGGTTCAATTCGTATCTCTAGTAGGGGTTCCAGTCTTTAATCTTTGGATATGTTTCTTTCTCGCCATACTCGTAACTCTCGAATAGTTTACCCCATTCAGTCTTTGGAAACTTGTGGAAGCTCAATAATTAGTTCAGAAATTGCAGACGAACATGCTTAAAACCTTGGTTTGCTTTTTAGAGTATAGAAATGGTATTATCCAGTAAATCTGTCAAAATAGTGCTATCCCTCAGTGCTTATTGGATTATTATAGTAATTTCGTTGATCAATACTGGTTTCTTTCCCGCTTATAATTTAAAGCATATCTTCTATCATACGGGAACCCTTCTCTATGATGAAAATCACTTCGGAGATCCTGAATATTTAATTCGTGATGATACGGGTAAGGTCTTTATAGTGACCTACCTGTACTCATCTGACGAGAGTAAATGGGACAGTAAATTTCCAAAAGGGATTCCTCCCGAATATCATCCATTCCCAGAACAGGGATTACGAGTAAGATTCTCTGGAGATGTGTTGTATGAACCAACAACAATGACTTACTATATTATTGTCTTGTTTATCTATCGAGTGGACTCACTGAATCCATATGACTTCATCTTTTTTTCTTCTTTGGTTGCTATTCCACTCACCTGTAGTGTCGCGCTATTCTTTGTTAACAAAGGGATAAAGAAAAGATGAGGACTATTTGTCGTTATGATTCTTTCCCTTTTTAATGAGAGTAAGCGTAATTATACTTGGAAATGTTATAAAGAGTTCGAAGGAAATAGAATCACTAGAGTAAATTCCTTTGGATAATAGCCCAATCCCATACCGAGTGATCTTCTTCATAAGTTGCATAAGAAGATTCACCAGAGCTACATGAGGTATAGATAGCTCGGTTTTGCTCATCCTCAAGGTCGTCAATGAAAGAACCAGAGTGGCACGGGCCTAAAAAGATATATATTTCACCGCAAGTAATATCGTCAAGTGCATCATCAATTATCATCAATTTTTTCGAAAAATTTTGTTAATGATAGCCACCATTAATAAATGAGTTGTGCCTCTTTTGTGCTAGTCAAAATTAATAATTTCATGAAGGTTTGACATATTTGAGGGATAAGACGATGATTTCTCAACTTACTCAAAAAAGAGCATTAATACGGATGATTTTAACTCTAGGGTTTTTTATAGCATGTGTAATAATCCCTGTAGCTAAAATAATACCTTTTTTCGAACGGAGCGAAGTGCACGGTATGGGGGATCCTTATTTCACTTTCAAATATTCTTATTTCTTTGATTCATTTACAATTCATGAATTGGAAGAAACAAGATATTATTTCATGGCTTTAAACGAGCAAATCAGGTTTCTAGCTTTTTCAGGGTGGATTATGGTCCTTCTAGGAATTTTGGTTCTATTGACTTCTATATGGGCATTTTTTAACGAAAAATACGCATTGATAAAATATAATTTTCATCCCATTGGTTGGGTATCTATTCTAGTCGTTATTTCAATCTTGATTGAATGGCTGCTAATAGTAATGATAATAATACAAGAACCTTGGAAAGATGTGGTTAAAGTAAGTAGAATAATTTGGTATCCTCCTCTCCTCAATATATACCTCTTGGTAATAATGATAATCGGGATAATCTGTCTATTAAGTGCAAATTGGTTAAATAGGATTCTTAAAGCAATCGAGTCAAAATTGCAATGAAGAAAGAACTTTTTTTTTAACTATCTTTTAACCTGCTAGTCAAATCAAATTCAATTGACATATTATAATACAATGAACCTTGATTAAACACTCTAATTCGGGAATCAATACACTGAAGAGAGAATAATCACGAATTTGAAGTTACGTCAAAGCGGAAGAATTAGAAGCATAAAAATTTGTTACATGGTGTTTGTCACGTTTAATCTTTGCCCAATACTAGAACAAGCTATTAATCCTCCGATCATTCCTGTGACACTTAGCAGAATGGTAAGAAGGGGAACACTTATGACCATAAGAACCAAGAAATCAATCTCTGGCCCAAAATCTCCTCCTTGAGCGAATGGCAAAACAATTAAGCCATCAAGACCTAATGTAAAATGATGCAAGAGACTCACCACAAATCCCATTTCTGTTCCCTTCTTAATATTTCCAGTCCAAAAACCTGCTAGAAAAGGTGAAACAAGTAAAATAAAAAAGGACATCAAGGAGAAAATTAAAGGAAAAGGAAACGGTCCCTTTGTATAAAATAAGATGTTCAAATACCCGCTACTTAAGAACAATATGCGAGAATTTCTATAAGAGCTAGCTAGCAGTATAAATGGTGGGATTAAAATAATCGCTATCAAAGTTGCTCTTTTCAAGGAGCCTAGACTCAAGTTACGTCTCCAACGCATGAATAAGAGGAGTACCATCATTAAAAGAAAACTTAGAATTAAATATAATATGGGAAGTTGGATTACAGAAGAAATATTAAGATCTTTCATCTTCTAACTTCCAATTCATTTTTTTTTACAAATAACTTTCTTCTCCTTTCTATTATCAGAGAGAAAGACTATTTAGTAAGAGGATACTATGAGATCATTTACGTTTCCAAATTCCTGTAACGACCACGACAATAATCAGGGCAATGAAGACCAAGATCCCAAAAGGAATAATGACGTCAGTAATATCAAATTCGTCTGCTAAAATGCGTACCCAAACTAAATCACGGTATATTTGCCCCTCAACCTGAAGAATAAGTGTGAAGTTGTGTACCCCAACATCAAGTGACACCAGTGAAACTGTAATATTCACATCAAACTGTTCAAAAGCAATCTGCTTGTTATCTAACCAAACAGAAACATTCATATCCATTATTGCTAGAATTGTCCAAATGAGGGTATTTTTTTCTCCCTTCAATTCGGATTTTAATCTTACGAAATCTTGGGGATGGATACTACCAATACTCGCTTGTTTATCTAGAAGATCTAAAGATAGTAGGGGTGCACTATCAACTAGACCGTAATTTGATGAGACCAGGTAGAAATTATCATCTATTTGATTATAATCTTCATCCACGGCTTCATTGAGGGCCCCTTCCCAATAATTGCCAAAAAAACCATTATCAAATCGAATGTCTGTCATTTTAGAATATTGATCTGACCGAAACCACGTCTCTTCACTTTGACATCCAATGAATGCGTTTTGTACAAATGAGGTGTGGTGGAATGCTGCACAATTACATGCTACAGCGTAACCTGCAGTGTTATTGATGATATTACCAACAACCCATGACCGATTAGTTTCGCTAGGTCCCCCTAGTCTACCATAGAACATTAATGCTGAAAAGTTTAAAACGTTAGAAATATTATTTTTATATATCTGAAAAAGTGTATCAAACTCATGATTCTGGATCAAAATTCCAAATGAATGAACCTGATTAATTGTGTTATATCTAAATGTAGCATTGGAGATCGATGACAGTAGCCACGAATCTGGAGTTGATAAACCCCATACTGTCATTATCCCACCATTTAAATGTATAAAAATGTTGGACTCTACAAGTATATTCCGTCCTTCAACAATCACACCAACGTGTCCTAGTTCTGTAAAGGAATTATTTATTATCGTAACATTCTTGCCAGCAACGCTAATACCTGACCCCTCACTATCTTGAAACGTATTTCTTTCTATCCAAACGTTGTAGACATCGTAATAATTGACATTATAAGTTATTTTAACCCCTAAATTTCCAATTTGATTGAATCGAGACTTTAAAATGCAAATTTCTTGACAATTATCTAGATAAATGGCTGCAGTATCATCTTCATTCTGTAGATTCTTAAAAGTGCTATTTGTTATCGAAATCCCAGTAGATTTCCGTCCAAAAATCCCATAACTTGTTAGATTTCGGAAATGACTATTAATAATTTTACAATTTTCATTATTTTCAAAATAAACCCCGCTAAAACCAGATTCAAATATTGATTCAATTATTGTAACTTGACTGTTTAGAACTCTAAATCCATTATTTGGGAAGTTCATCCCTAGCTGAGTGAATGTGGAATTAATTACATTAACAACTCCCTCGCTGAATATTAATGAGCCATAACCCTCGAAATCACCTCCCAAATAAATATTAGAATTATAAATATCCAATTGGCTATTAATACCAATGGTTAATTTAATAATTTGACTTGCATTAACAGGAGTGAATTCAACCGCAGAATTATTGATAATTAGATGTGTAGAGGCGTTAAAGGTCATTGTCTCATTTAGTATGACTATTGAGTTTTCCCACAATATTGTGTGATTATACTGTTGGTATTTAGTAGTGTTAAACTCAAATGCTTCCCTTTTGATTAAAGACTGCTCATGATTACCTATTAGAATTGTCTCGTTCTTAGGTATAGAAGATGTTATTCTAGCCAAATTGGGCGTGGTGAAAAGTAAAATTCCTAACAAAATTGCTAAATCTAGGTGTCTAACAGTTTTCAATGGAGACTAGATCCTCCGACCATATCATAGGCTTGTATCTCTTTGGATACTGTTTTTTCTTGGAGTAATAGGAGATTTTTAGCTTAAAAACATATTCATCTTTTTTCGACAGTTAATCTGCATGCTTCCGAAATATCTTTCTCTCTAATCGTGCAAAAATCATTATTTAAAACGATTCATTTAGTAAAAGGTCAGAGAATAATAAATGAACACCAAAGAAAATATCAACAACTAGAGTCTAGCTAGAAGAAACAGTTCACGCAGTTAATGGAATTATACTAGATATCGATCGTCCTACATCTGGTAAGATTCTTTTAAACAGTAGAAATATAACTGAATTAACATATAACCAGCTTTATGATATAAGAAGACATGAAATTGGCATAATTTTTCAATTTTTTTACATGCATGAAGGATTGACGGCAATACAAAATATTGAATATCCCATGCTCATTGTTGGGCAGAAAGAAGTCATTAGAAAAGAACGAGCAAAGATACTCCTAAATTACGTCGATTTGGAAAGTAAGAGCGACTTTCTATCGAGCCAGCTGAGTGGAGGCGAAAAAAAACGTCTAGGTATTGTCAGAGCACTTGTTAATGACCCTGATGTCATTATTGCGGATGAACTTACGGGAAATCTAGACAGTTCTATTGCTAAAACTATTATCAGTCTCTTCTGGCAATTGGTGAAGGAATTAGAAAAAACTGTTGTCATGGTGACTCATGATGAATCTCTTCTAACCGAGGACATGCAACTTGTACACTTGGTTGATGGAAAGATAGGTAAGAGAAACGAAAGAGTACATCCCGATTACTCCAATAATTATCAACAGAAGACTATTGAAATCTAAAAAATATCGATTTATTTTAACTTCATCCTCCATTATATTTTCAACTTTTCACCTTCAATAATTTATGATTTACTCCATGTGTTGAGATACAGCAGATGAGGGAGATCAGTAAGGTAGAAACATTATTATTAGGATGGATAAGAAAATAAGGATGTCGGAGGAATTGCTCTTATTTTTTCAGCTTTAAGCACTTTTATCCATTAACTTAAGTTACCTGAATCTCACCCTTGGGAAAGTGTC
>JAEOTY010000484.1 GCA_016839625.1 Candidatus Hodarchaeota archaeon | reverse complement strand
GCGCTCGGCGTTCTGACGAGTGTTTGTCAGGATGGGCGATGCTGATAACCGAGAGATCCCCGGTTCAAATCCGGGTGGGCCCACTCTTCTTCTATTATGGTGCCAACGAGGAAGACAGTTTTTCGATCGTTTTATCATTAGCTAACCTCGAAATTATTGCTTTCTTGTCACCAGAAGTGTTCTTTTGAACTAGTTTCAGGATTATATTAATCATTTCAACTACCTCTTCGTATGATAGATTCGGTTGATTTGAGTGAGATAGTTGAGCACAAATACAAATCAGATGGTGATAGGAGAGGTGTTGTTTTAATTCTGATATGAGATGAATTTTTTCTATTTGATATTGTTGATTTAGTATATTATCTAGAATTGATGAGAAATTTTCATTAGTTAACAATTTCTTACAAAAATTGGCAATTCTACGACATTTTTTGACTTTTTCTTTTTGGGTGAGTTTGTGTTCACTAGGAATCTTACACAATTCACAACAAATTTGATTCATTCCTGTGAGGAAAGATGTTTTTTCTGAAATTATAGTACTTTTCGCCTTTACTTCGGGATGATTGTTAATGAATGAATGATCAATTATCTTTTCTTCTTGGAAAATTTCTTTAGATTCAGATGAAATTAGTGTTAATCCTTTTTGAAAAAGAACCAAACCTTTTTTAAACTCAGATAACGAGCTACTCTTTGTGTAAAATCTCAATTTTACCCTTTGAAGTTCCTTAATACTCCAAAAGTTTTCCTCGGGTATTTTTGAGGGATTGAATAGGATTTTATCAAGCCATTTGAAAAATGACGACTTTCCTTTTGATGAAGATTGGTCATTACTGTTAATGATATAACATTGAGCACATTTCTCTAGATGTGAATTTTCTTCAATCTTGCAGGCTAGAATCATCCTAGAGAAGGTTGAGGGAAATTTAGTATCATTTTCGCAAGATTGTGGGAAAAGAAATTCTGAATTCTCATTTAAGACATATTTATTTCCTATTTTTAATAATTTAATCTCATCTAGCAACTCAATAATATGCTTATTCGACATCTGAATAACGTTAGGTAAAACAACTTCCAGAATGGGTTTAGAATGTTTAATTCGTTCTTTTAGTTCTTCATAGGATTTTGAATAAAGATACACTCTTACGCATATTTTCTTTACATCTAGTTCTAATGAGAATGATTTCAAATGGAGTATTTGTTTTAATTCGCTTGTTTGAATATTGCGTAAAGTCGGGGTTTCGAATATAGATAACCACACATTGTAATCCTGAATATATACTATCCCTTCTTTTTTCGGCAGAAACAGAAGGCAATTAACATTTCGGTTTAACAAACGAACTATCTCCTTAGCAAATAGATAAAGTGATATTATGATTGGTGTGTAACGTAATATACTAATAGGAGATGTTGTGATGCTTTTTAAACCACTTAAATCGTGAGAAAAAAGTAAATCTTCAATGATTACTATAAAGACAAATAGTAAAAATCCAATGAAGAAGATTCTTAATTTCTCATTTAAAACCTTTTGACACACGGTTTCCAGCTCAGAGAATAGACGTATTCTTCTTCTTAATTATTCGGGTTATAAAAATACCACCAATGATTACTGAAGAAAATATTGCTGGAAAGAAAAAATTTGATTCTAAAAGTTCTAATAAAGATTGATCACTTGAAATAAATATATCAATATTTATAAGTTCAGACGATCTTTCATTTCCAGCCCAATCAACAACAACTAACTTAATTGTCTGATTATTCTTGATATCTTTTGTAATATCAAACACATAATGATCGGATGAGAAAGAATTCGCAGTGAAATTGTGGTCTTCAAATAGCAATAGGACTTTTTTAACACCTGATGCTTGTTCTGGTTCGTGTACAAAAGCATGAACTCGTATTACATCTGCAAGCTGTTCAATATAATAATCTAATGTAGGTGGATATGGATCGATTATTGAGAAGTTTTGTATTGAGCTAGCTATCAATAATTCTGAGAAATGATTGATGACTAATTGAATAGAAATCGTGGTATTCCATCTTTGGGGAGTTAAAGCAGCGATAATTTCTCTTGATGTATTTGATATAACTCTTAGAACCGTATTTTCACATTTCAACGGTCCAAAGCCTGATTTATTGTATTGAACGTAAAAAGTCAAATTATTCGCGGTATTGATCCTCCAACTACCGATTATACTTTCGTTGTAGATATAAGAAAAGCTAAAGGGTTTATGGTTTTGGATTTCTAGTTCCTGGAGGTACCCTTCCAAATAATAACTTATCTGGATTCCGCTAATAATACTTAACAGAGAAACTGAAAAAATTGACCCTTCAATGTCTATTATAAAATAGCTAGTAATATCACGATTTAATGAATCTAGGAGGGAAAGATTGGAGAATGATAAACCAAGAAATTTCAGATCTATTTCTATCGTGTAATTATTCGTTGTAATGTCTGAGTAGGCCTCAAGTTTAATTCTAAATTTTTTAGTCACGTCTTCTTTAATAACCAACACAGTTGGACCTGGTAATTCAAGTACTAATATGTCATGAATCGATTTATTTCCTTCGATCGTCCAAGATAATATCTGATTTTCGATTTGGGTTTCAATAACATAGTTCCCTCTTAGAATATATGCAGACAATATGAAATCACTAAAAGAAGGAATGGGAACATACCAATTCGACTTGTTGTTTGGATACTCGATGTTATAATATACAAAATAGGTTTCATTCGCTTTTACAGGTGATCTCATCATTTCAAAAATATAAGCTCTGGTTCTACTGTCGGATGTTGTTTCGTTTGAAATAATGAATAAGATAGTTTGAAACTTCAGAATTCTCCCACCTAATAAGGCACCGATTACAACCTGAAGATAATCTTCTGAACCTTTAAAACCAAAATTAATTTCGACGAATCCCTCGAGATTCGTTTCGTAATTCGAAATCACTGTATCATTGACCCAGACTCTAATACCAAGTCCTGAGAGTGGTTGGAAAAATCCTCCACTTTGAGGATAAGTATATGAATGAAGTCGGAAACTTACATTCTCATCCCTTGAAAGCTGAGTATTTAAATTCTCAAAACTCCAATAGATTGAAACAGATTCAACAGATATATTGATAACATCCCTTGCAAAGAATATGTTACCGTCAGAAGCAATGACATCTAATGTGTAGTTTCCTGGGTCCCACAAAATGTGAGAAACATTGAAAATGAAATTTTTTTGAGCTGTTTGTGAAAAAAAGAAACATTCACTCCCTTTAATCAAAAAAACCATTGTAGAATTTGTACCATACCTGTTTCCATCTTGTGAAAGGCTTAAATTGAAATACAATGATTGATATCGATATGTATCTACAGTCTGCAAGGAGTGAAATAGAATATTGGATTGGTTAAGTGCCTCCTCATGAACATATAGCAATTTTTCAAACATACCGAACTCCCATGAATTTGACCAATTAAGAGTAAGTTGGAAAAATCCACTTGAGAATTGGCCGATAATTGAAATTCCTGGAAAAATAAAAGTCGAATTAATCATGGGAAGAGTAGTTTTATGAAAAAGGTAAGAGTTATTATAGAGATATAAGTTAATATCTCCAGGTAAGGGATAACGTAAATTCCCTCGAATCTGAAAAACCTCATTAATGGTAACGTCAGTGGGAGTAGTAATATTTGAAAAATAATTTGGTACCCATGCCTCAAGAATACCCTCATCTATTCCATGGACGTTTATTCGATAAACTCTTCCTAGAATGTATTCGTTAAGCATTTTTGTCTGATTTTCAAACTCAAAGATGATATTGTGATCAATAATACTAAAATTGATCCAATCTGACGGTAGCATTATATAAATAAAATTTGTAGATAGATTCTCAATTATATCAGGGATAGTTAAGTTTAACATTATTCTTATTAAGCTTTCATTCCATTCTTTAACTAAGAGAAAACCTTCAAAGGCTGTTTTTCGAGTAACATTAACCTCAAGAAATGTTTGTGAGTTATTAACCCAGGTTGAATCCTCGTACGCAGCAAAAGTGAAGTTTCCTATTGTTGAACTGAAATCTAATGAACCATTATTGTTAGAAATAATTATTTCTCCAACAGAATAATTAATTGGAACAGAAGGAGGTAAGAATGTGAAATATTCTAAATTATCAATATCTAGTGTCAGATTAAAATATTCTGATTCTGAAGGAAGTGAAATCATATTACAAACAAGCGATTCAAGGCTTGAAAATTTTGAGTGATTTTCTTGAGAAATATATGTAGTAATCAATCGTGTAATATTATAAGTAATATGCTTCCAACCAAAAGGTGCGGTTTCATTACAAAAGATATTAAAGCGATCAGTCCCATTAGGTCGGAAAACATTTTCCTCTAAAGGATCTCCATAATTAGTATTATTAAAATCTGATAAAATGAATGTTATTGAACTTTTATTGAATTTAAATTCTAAGGCTAAACTGTGTTGAGATGAGAGTAAATCTGTAGTTAAGAACGGAATACGAAAGTCGAAAGACACAATAGTTGGAAAGCTAGTCACATCTGGATTTGATAGGTGCAAATATTTCGTGTTAGCTATTTCTGGTATTGGGTTCTGATTGTTTACGGAAAAATTCAAGCGAGTAACGTTCTTACCTCCCCAAAAGATCGAAGTAACGTTAACAGGTTCAATGTCATTTTGCCATTCATTACTATTATTTTCAGCATTGGATAGAATCTGAAATGAGGAATTTATCACTTTTGATTTAATGGAGACATTTGTGTTTGAAGTTGTGACCATTTGTTTAATGGAAGAAGTTTTTATATCAAATTGAACGCCTTGTTCTAAATAATATTGAATTGGTTCTCCAGTATTCGCTAAGTTGTTAATTTTTAAGACAGATGAATTTTTTTGAACTGTTTGGGGAGTAAGTTCTTCCTCTAACGATTGAGAAATATGTGATGACGAGAGACTATTAGGAGAAAAGATAATATTTGCATTGAAAGAGTTTATTAATAAAGTGAACAGCACGAGAAAAAAAAACAAAAAACTCTTGGATTGTTGATTTAGTGGTTTTTTTGATACTCTACGCATTTTTTATTAACCCTCATTCAAAAATATTCGTTCTCTGTTCCTCCATCTAGTTATACAGAGAATCTTAAAAAACTCCCAAGAAAACCAAACAATAATGAAAAAAACTTCTCCTAATATAATCCTCTTAACATTGTTTTTATTAAGGTATAAACAATTAAGAATAGTAAAAATCTTGAAATTCTAAATATTCCTCCCAGTTTTATTTTATTATATCCTCCAAATCGTCCGATATTAACTCTCCTGATAGGTAAAATACTGATTACAAGTGCTATCATGAGATATATCAATTCAAAAATAGAATTTTTCATTGCCAATGCTACTTCTGTATATGAATGGTTTAACACGTTTGATACAAAAAGAAAAAAGGGACTGGCACCTGCAACAAAAGCAAAAGATATTAGCGCAAGTATCTGGATAATATTAGCATGTAATTTTGCTGCTCTAAGCCGTGCTGTACCAATATTTAGTAATTCGTTAGTTTTATTTAATTCACTTGTAATTGTCAGTAATTTATTGCCTGCAGTAAATGTATTGACCATAGAAAACTTTTTAGCCAACGAAACAAGATGTAAAATTCTAGCAGGGAGAATATCAGCTAAAAAATCCATATTTGACTTATATTGATGACCTAACATAAATTGAGCATATTGTCTT
This sequence comes from Candidatus Hodarchaeota archaeon, assembly GCA_016839625.1. Taxonomy (GTDB): domain Archaea; phylum Asgardarchaeota; class Heimdallarchaeia; order Hodarchaeales; family Hodarchaeaceae; genus Hodarchaeum. The sequence continues at coordinate 3,974 of JAEOTY010000484.1, read as the reverse complement.
AATTTACCCTTTGAATGATTATACTTTCTACCATCAGTTACAATATTTAAAGAGTTATTCAAGCTTTTCTCAAAGGAATTTCCTTTTAAGAGATTCTCTGCAAGAATGATTAAAACTTCTAATGATTTTTTGTCATAGCTAAGATATAATTGATTATTACCAGAAAATACAGTTAATTGTCTTTCAGGATGGATGAAAAATGATCCTACTACTATACTGACAATGAGTAATAAGCCAAAAAGTATACTCATGTTTCCTGACAGTAATAAAAAGCATATAATCACGGGAGGACATAGGAAGATGAGTCCAGCTGATAAGGAGGCCCATGAGTCAATTTTGTCTGTTTCTTCTGTAATCTGTTCTGATATCCTACTAAGAATCCTATTCTTTGAAAGAAGAGCCAAATTGTTTCCATTCTCCCAAGTCTCAAGAATATACAAAAACGTATTCTGTATGTTCCCATTAAGTTGTTTTTTTATTTGTTTCTTAAGTGCTAATTCGATTGATTTCCCGAAATGTGTATCAATCAGTGCTCTCTTGAAAATTTCTGAAAATATGGGGTATTTGCTTGATATAATGAATTTTGATGCTTCTTTCAGAGAACAAGAGGTATCTAATATAACTAATAGTTCATTAACGACAAAATATCCCACTGTTTCAATAATTGTGCAATAATCTTTGTATTGAAGAAAAATAATGTAGTTAAAAAGTCTTAAAAGAGCTATTACTATAATTAGTTCCACAAGAATTCCTTCGATGGAAAAATTTTCTGTAAATATCATTTGAAAACCAATGAGTAAAAGTGAAAGCAACAAGCAAGAAAGAAACACCCTCTCAATTTGGGACTTTGTCAATTTATACTTGGAAATAAAATATTCTTCAAAACTATTCAGATCAAAAAAAATAAAATTCCCAAAAACAATCGATTTAAAATAATTCAAGACGAGAATCATATTAAACATAGATTATTACCCCAGTGTCTCATAACAAACGTTGGTTCCCAATAAAGGCCCAAAGAGAAGGCATTAATTCAAATTGTTCTATGTTATAGCATTGTCTAACTCTTTTATTTGAACCCGAGAATTGAACAAATATTATTTGACAAAATCCTTTTGTAAAAATCCTTGAATTCATCTGCAGCTTTCTTTTATATCCTATTTGGTCAGGAAAACAGACGGAAGTGTTTTTTCAAATATTATAAAATTGGATTATTTCCGAAAATAAACTTGGGTTATTTTATTTTCTTGTATAAACTTAATTTTGGTAATCGAATTGACATTTCTTCAAGCACGAAAAACAATCATTGAAACTTCTTGTCCAATTTGTGGAAAAAAGGAATCAATTCTACTGACTGAATCTGAATTAAACACGGCAGTTGAACAACATTCGCTAATAACTAAGGCAATATCTCATGCGAAAGAAGGCCATATTCTTACTCTCTATATTGATGGACAAGGAATTGTTCGAAGAAAATATTGTTTTGATATCGCAGAAAACAAGGTAAGTTCATTTAATTTTGCTTTATCTGAAAATTTGGATGAAATCTTCGATCAAATGATTCAGGATTCAATGAAATCACAATAAAACTCAAATGGTTTCAAAAAATGATGTAAAATGATGAATAACATGCAAACTATTGATCCTAGATTAAATCAAAATAAAGAGATACAGATAGATTCCTATCCTTTTCATTGTTATATTGCCTCAATAATTGAAGTTCCAGAAATAGGAGAAATAGAGTACAGAGTCAATTATAACACTTTAACTTTTGACCACCTCAAGAACTTCAGTCATTATGAAAAAGAGGTCCGGAGCTTTCTGGAAAAATTTGTTATGGAACAGAAGGATTTCTGTACATTTGATAAACTTTACAATTACTTATCAAAAGCTATTTACGACCAATTAGACCTTCCAAAACAACTTTTAATCCCTATTTTATTCCGTACACTAGATCTTGAGAAGATTGGACCATTTTTGATTGAAGATCATATCGATGAAATATATTTAGATTCGAGCAAGAAAAGTCTTTACATTGACCATTCGATACATGGTAGATGTACTACCTCAGTTTATCTTACTAAGGAGGAGGTCGACGCCTTTATTCACCGAGTTGCATTGGAAAACGATTTTTCCCTGAATCAAGGTAATCCAACCATGAAATCAGATTTTATCTCTTCCATATTCCACACTCGAGTTACAGTGGATATTCCTCCCCTTATTATTGATGATATCCACGTAGATATCAGGAAATTTCATTCAAATCAATTAAGGATTCCCGATTTGATTAGTATTGGTAGTTTGAACTTGAACCAAGCTATTTTCTTAGTATTTTTAATACAAAATCAAGTTTCTATCTCAATAATTGGGCCTCCAAATTCTGGAAAAACAACACTACAGAATGCCTTGATTGAGTATATTCTTCCTCATCTTCGACTTCTATCAGTAGAAGATGTTCTTGAAACTACTGAGACTAGACAAGGAAATATTGTTAGATTTCGCTTGGGTTATGACCCTCATGAAAGTATGATATTCTCAAAATCATTAGAAGTACAGAAAATTTTGCACAGAAGCCCAGACTTCATAAATCTGGGCGAATTATCAACAAAAAGCCATTTTACAGCTTTTCTGAACGTTCTTTCTGTGGGAATTCCGTCAATTCAGACAATCCACGGAAGAAATCCAGAGTCTCTTCTTGTGCGATTGAGGGATATCTATGAAATTCCTCTAGAACTTCTAAAAACTTCATTTCCTCATATTTTCATTGAACTAGATGTTTCTTGGCTCGGTAATAAGAAAAAGAGATCAATAGTGCGAATAGCGGAGTTAACAAAAGAAGGAAAAATCTCTACATTGTCTAATACTGCTATAAATTCCTTTCTCTCTCAACCTTCTAATGAATCAGAAATTTCCACAGTTGAATACCTTATCAGACGTAATAAGGATAATTTTAATTATTTTTCTGTTAATTTAAAAGAAATCACTTCAAAATTTTGTGATGGTTCGTTCCGTACCGAATTACAATGAACAGTCTATGAAATTACAAAAACTTCGGGACTTTATATGCTTCGGTCAGTCTCAATAATTAGACTTTTAGCTTCAGATGTAATTTGGGATGATCTTGATTCTTTTCTATCAGATCTCAACAATAATTGAAAAAATAGAGAATCTTTCACCAGAAATCTCACACTACCTACTAGAGCTTTCAAAACAAATAATTGGTTTTTTATCTAGCTCATTTCCAGTTTTTCTCAGTATTGCGTTTGTAACAATAAATATTTCATTAATTTCAGGAGCAATCATCTACCTCTTGGATCTTAATGAGGAAAATGGAAAATTGATGATTATTAGGTCATTTATAATCTTACTACTATTAATTTCCATTTTTAATCATAATTTCTATTATTCTACAATAACTATAGAACCCTTTGAGGGGTTTCATCAATTAACATCATTTATTACCTCCTATTTATTATTTGCATTTGCAGCATTATCTTTTATCATCTTTATAGGAAATTTAGGATTGTACCTCGTTTTTCCTGATGCAAAACGCATTAGGAACTTAAAAAAAAGCATGCTATGTCTTATATGTATCGTATTACCCCTAGGGTTACAATTCCCGAAAATACCGCTTTGGATGCAATAATTCAATGTTGAATGAAATTATCACAGGTGTTGTTGCTGTTTTTCTTTCAGTCTTTCTATCTGTACAATTCGGAGCTCTTTTAATAATTCTTGGTTCCATAATTTATGCTCCTAGTGGCAACCGTATTGGAAAATACTTCTTAATACTTGGTTTATTCATCTTTACTCTTAATAATTTGATAATTGACTTATAATCTTACTTAAATTCAGTCTTCACGCATCACCTCCTCGAAAAGGCAGCAACGGAAAGATATCGTCACGAACACACCGAAGAAACCTTCGAGCGGTGAATTGTAAAGTATCTGATTGTTTAATGAGAATGAAAAAGTGAT
>JAEOTY010000483.1 GCA_016839625.1 Candidatus Hodarchaeota archaeon | reverse complement strand
TTCGTGCTGCGCCCCTCCCAGTACCCCAACTCTCTGCAGATGTTCGTTTCCCAGCACGAGAATCAACACCATAAGGTATCTGACGATTTCTACGGCTAGCTAATACTGAACGCTTGATTATATCAGGACGAAAAGGAGTCAGGAAAATCGACCCAACATCGATCTTTTCGATTTCTTTTCCTTTCAAATCATAGATTGGAACCAGTGAAAAATCCATTTACAACACCAATTTGCTTCAATTTTTTGCTGAGGTACTGATATAAGTGATCTCAATTTCTTCAATCCCTGTAAGTTTAGGTCTGATAGGATCTCGAAATCGAATCAAACGTTTAGTTGATCCTGGAACGCTCCCGCGAAGCACACAGTGCGTTTTAACTTTGCCATATCGTTTAAATCCGCTTACGGGGGTAACTTCCTCTCCATCTTCACCAATTTTCAGAATTTGTTTATTGTACTCTGTTCGTGCAAAGTAACCTAGCTGCCCTGCACGGGGAACAGTCCACATCACTCGTGCAGGATGCCAAGGCCCAATACATCCAACTACTCGCCGGCCTTTTCGAGTTTTTCGGGGAAGAATTTTGATATGATGTCTTTTAACTGGCCCCGCGAATCCTTTCCCCTTTGTTGTAGAATTCACATCCACATACTCACTAGGTTTATAGACATCATTTAGTGAGATGTTCTGATCTAAAATTTCAACCGCATAATTAAAAGCTTCTTGAACCGATCCACCAACCTTGATTTCTAAGATGTCAGGAGTTTTTTGAGATAATCCTGCTTCCTTTGGTAGAGTATGAGCTAACACTCGAATTTGTTTTATGTTATTCAACATTTTTCGGGCATCATCAATTTGTAGGTTCTTATTCTGTTTCTTGGTAGGAATTGAAATTCTCCGTCCAAGATCTTTGTTAATATTCTCTCCCCAAATTTGATTCGCAATGCATAATTTTTTGGAAGTTTGATCTGTGGTATATGTTCGTACACAAAAAATAACTATTGGAGGTGTTTCAATCACAGTGGCAGGGAATATCTGTTCTTGTTTGAAAAATGGGGATCTCCTATCAGTATTTATCATTGCAAGATGTGTCATACCAGCTTTATAACCAGCAAATCCTAATAATCTTGGTTTAGCTGATTCAATTGAATCTGGCCATGTTCTCCATCTGGCAGTGTGCCTTCTTGCCCTTTTTCTTCGATATCCTAAAGATCCGCGGCGGGGTGCGTGCTTTTTTCGATGGCCCAAAACCTACGCTCTCCTGACTCTATTCATCATTGAATACTAACGTATTAGTAGACGGAATTGTCTGTAACAGCTGTTACACGTCTGGGTCATGCTTTTTCGACACCTGATTTAAATCCTCCGTACTCTTTTATTCAACCCTCCATCAAACCAGTCTAGGTATTTAAAGGAGTATCGTAACGGTTATTTGATATTGATAGATTAATTCATGAGAATCTCCTTGATTTCACTTTCATTATGAATAAATCCTCGTTAAACGGTGATATTTGACTTTCACAACTCATTTTTTATCATACAGCATTGCTAAACGTCTAATATTTTGAATTTCACCGTTTATGGGATTCCTGAAAGTATTTGATTTAAATAGGAAAGGTAGCTAAGGCTAGAAATAGACCCTCCAATTACCTAGATAATTTAGAAGGATCAAGAAACCATCATTTATAATATCACCAACCTTTTACCTTGGAAAGCGCTCACTATGTCTCCTAACTTAGATTCTAATGATGAAGAAAATTCAATTCCAACAGTAGATTTTGATATGAAAAGTTCATTATTAACTATTGAAAAACCGGTAGCAGACCAAATTTTCGATAATGGATACTTCGGTCAATGGATCTCGGAAAATATTCTAGGACTTGAACCAGAAGAAATTCTTATTCTTATGGATCGTGGTCGAATAAAAGTTTGGAGAACAGAAACAAATCAACAAATCACTTCCTCTGAGATTGCAAATCATTTCACAAAAAATGACAAAGACCTTTGGAGCCGTTATTTGGTCTATAAGGATCTCAGAAACAGGGGTTATATTGTACGCATTGGAACTCGTATTACTGCGCCATTCAGAATTTATACACGAGGAGGAAAGCCAGGAGAATCGATAAGTAAAATAGTAATTTTCCCCTTCCCAGAAGGGGAGGATATTGATCTTGATTTTTTAGATCAAATTGTGAATCAGGCGAAAATTGATCGGAAAAAATTACTTCTCTCAGTAGTTGACCGTCTCGGAGATGTCACCTACTACCAAGTATCGCAATTAGAACTCGAGCCAAATGAACTGGAATATGAATATCGGGATGAATTGACAACAACAACAACAGCTAATGAAAACAACCAGGTTGATTATTAATGACAGAGAGAGACCAGTTGACTCCAGAAGAAAAATTATACGTTCCTGATACTTCTGTGATAATCAATGGATGCTTGAAAGATCTAGTTGAAACAGGGAAAATAGAACCCAACTCTACAATTAGCATTCATGCTGCATTAATGGCGGAACTTGAACATCAGGCAAACACTGGAAGAAAAACTGGAATTCAAGGATTCAAAGAACTTACATATATACGTCAACTTTGTGAGGAATTAGATATCACTTTAAATTATGCAGGGCAAAGACCAAGTCTTTCTGAAATAAAACGAGCTCGGAGTGGAGAAATAGACGCTCTCATTCGCGATTTTGCATGGAAAGAAAACGGTATTCTAGTAACATCCGATACTGTTCAACATCTCAGTGCAAGAGCAATTGGTACAGAGGCACTTTACATTCAAACAAAAAGAAAAGAAATCGAGAAAACTCTCCGTATTGAGAAGTATTTTGACGAAGAAACAATGAGTATTCATATAAAACAAGGAGCACATATTTACGTAAAACGGGGAGTCCCTGGTAGCATCCAGTATTTGCAATACTCTGAAGAAATTTGTAGCAAAGAATTTCTAAAAGAACTAGCTGAAGAAATAATCGACAAAGCATCGAAGTTTGAAGATACGTTTATTGAAATCGACCGTCCAGGCTCTACGATTATCCAGTATGAAAACATTCGGATTGTGATCTGTAGACCTCCGTTTTCGGACGGGTGGGAAATAACAGCAGTTCGCCCATTAAAAAAACTTACAATAGATGATTACTATCTCTCACCCAACCTTAATCAACGTTTAGAATATAAAGCAGAAGGGATCTTGGTAGCAGGAAGCCCTGGGGCAGGAAAAACTACATTTGCGAGAGCATTAGCGATTTATTATGAAAGTAAATCTAAAGTAGTAAAAACTATTGAATCGCCACGAGATCTAGATCTGAATGTAGAAATCACTCAATATTCTAAGAATTTCGGCACCCACACAGAAATTCATGATATACTTCTTCTTTCCCGTCCTGATTATACTATTTTTGACGAAATAAGAGATACTGGGGATTTCAAACTATATACAGATCTTCGACTGTCTGGTATCGGTTTGGTTGGTGTAATCCACTCGAGTACGGCAATAGACGCTGTTCAACGCTTTATAGGAAGATTGGAATTGGGAGTAATACCTAGTGTTCTTGATACTATTATTTTTATCGAAGCAGGAAGAATTGCTCAGGTTCTAGAGGTTAAAATGACAGTAAAGGTTCCTGCTGGTCTTGTTGAAAGTGATTTAGCACGACCTGTTGTGGAGGTACGGGATTTTGAGACTCACGAAGCAGTTTATGAAATGTATACCTTTGGTGAACAAACTGTCG